>DAOVNC010000442.1 GCA_030630445.1 Kiritimatiellales bacterium
CGGTCCACTCCCAGACATTACCCATCATGTCGAATGTCTTGTTCTGCTCTTCCATCCCCGTGCCAACATTCCACGGCCCAGCATAAGTTCCGCCCGTTCCGCCATAGTTTGCATCCGTTTCCAACCCCGGAGCAGTATCTGTCCCGTTGGCATAGAGGGAATAATCCGATCCGGTGTAGTAGGCCGCTTTGTACCATTCATTCTCGGTGGGCAACACATAGGCCATGCCGTTGCCGTTGCGGTAGGTGCGGTCGTATCCGGTCAATACGCCGCTGCCATCGAATTGGTAGATTCCCGTATACGCATCACCTGTCGTCAGCCAGTTGCAAAACCTTGCCGCCTCATACCAGCTCGAAGACGCTGTGGGTTGCGTTCCGCTCCATGAGCCCGCGTTTCCGACATTGGAGTCGGCTGCGATCACCGCTGCCCACTGTGAAGCCATCACTTCGTATTTCCCAATGCGATAGTTGTAGTCCACCGCTCCATAACCCGAAGAATCGGCACTGTTGCCTACATAGCCGATGTCGACAAAGTCCATATTGATCGTCGTGCCGCCATGGCTAATCGACTCGGCCTGCGCTCCGACCACCACCATAATCGCTACCAACACCATTGCGTTCTTATAGTTCATCATTGTGATTCACCTCTTCATCCAGACTGTTATTCGTTCGAAACCAAAGCCAAGATATCAACTTTCTGGAGGGATAGCCACCCGAATCTTTGACGTTTATCATTGTGAGATTTTCCAAATTTTCGCTATTTCCGCCTATATCTCTATTCAGCAGAGAAATGCCCTTGCATTAGGCGTGGAAGCGCCGCAAACAGACAACACCACACCAGCAGGATGGAGGGGCAACGGAAGGGCAGATCAACAAAGCTGTGCACGAAGACCGCTGCAAGCCCTCCCCCCACCCAATACAACAGTGCACCACGCCTTGCCGCAACCACGCCTTGAACCAGCACGGCCACCACCACAGCCATGCACAAACTACCAACAACCCCGAACTCCGCTAAAAACTGGATCGGGTCGCAGTGTACGTTTGCCCTGCCGCCAACCATCCATGATCGAAGTTCATCCTTTGGAATATATTGATTAGCCAGGCCATCGCAGCCCCACCCTCCGCAACCGAACAGGGGATAATCCCCTATAATGTTCCGCGCGACCGCAATATGCTCTGCTCTTGTGGACAGATCGCCAACCACCGATCGCTCTCCAAGCATGGATTTGCCAGCCACCTCCCGAGCAAGGGCACCACCGCCCGCACCGAAAAACAGCGTTGCGCCAACCAATATAATTATCGTCATGGCAAGGTAGGCATTGAGCGCTTTCGTTCCGCTCGAATATGTTCTGGCTCGACGCAGGAGCATGAAAAAAACGACCAGAAGCTGGGTAAACGACACAACCGCTCCGACCCGGCTAAGCGTTAGGAAGCTGGCCGCAATACAGCACAGGAAGCATGCACCCCAGACCGCGACACGGACGCGCGGCTTGCGCTTGATCTCGGCATCGTGCGCCAAGCCGGCCGCCAATGCGGCATGGAGATAGAGCCACGCCGCCGCATGGTTTGGGTAGTCGAAGGTCGCGAAGAAATCCGAACGGGGAACCTCCCAAATCCCCAGCACTTTATCCAAGCCCAGCATGTATTGAAAAATCCCGACGCAAGCCAGCACGGCACCATTCCAAACCAATAGATGCAAAAGCAATTTGAGCTCCGGTCGCTTCAGAATATTTCGCACAACCAACAGCACGGCAAACGCCGGGAAAAACCAGTTTAACATTTCGGTGGCGCCAGCCCGGTCAACCGACCACGGAACCCATTTGGAGGGAACCCGCTCCATTGCCGCAAACCCCGAATCGTCCAAGGCAACCGCATAACCGCTATTGATCCATTGGGAAAAGAGAAGCAGCAAAAAGAGCGTTCCAGAATAAAACACGGGATCCCGCAGCACGCGGGAGCGAATTTTCCGAAGTGGTTCCGCATGCAATAATAAAACGGCCCCGCACAGTAGAATCGCGAAGATTGCCAAGGGCCACTGTAGCTGGGGGTAGACACCTCCCCTCATCCATGCAGCATAGGCACACAGAAGGAATACGCCATACGCCAAACCTCGGCGAACCGACGCCTCATTTCTCCAATGGCTGGAAAACTTCAACATGAAAATGGCCGGAGCGAAGAGGGGCTAGTAGCGATAAACGGCACTCAAGGCGGCAATTATTCGGTCCGACTCCTCTTCGTCCATGATGTACCTCAAACTGGCACCCACCGCGAAGCGTTGCGTTAAATCGTACTCCGTCTTGGCAGATATAAAATTCCTAATGTCATCATCCGAACCACCCGCACCACCCAGTTCCTCCTGATAGTCGTGAAGCACCTGGGCCATGATAGACCAGCGCGAAACGATGCGCCACGTCGCCCCGTAGCCCAGACGGTAAACCCGCCGTGCGGCGCCGTTGTGTCCGGGCTGGAAGTTGCTCGACCCATAGATGTAGGCCGACAACTTTTCGGTGGTGTTCCAATTCGCCCGCAAGAGGCCCACCACCCCTTGGTCTGTGCCGGAATTTTCATAATCCGCCGCCGCAACCCCGATATGCGCCAACCAGCTCGTTTTATCGGACATCCGACCTTCCGCCCCTACCGTTACCGCGCCGATGTTTCCATCTTCATCGTCGTTGGCCTGGAGGCTGTAATAGCCTGTAAGGAACATTCTGGTTTTTTCGGTATAGCCATATCCGAGTTGCAAGCTGGCCCGATGCACCATCCATTCCGCATCGGCATCGTTCTCGAAATCCTGAAAGTAATACCAAACATCGTAGCCCGGCGCGATGCTCGTCCTGTCCGTCAGGTTTTTTTCATAG
>DAOVNC010000347.1 GCA_030630445.1 Kiritimatiellales bacterium
CGCGACGGGTGCGATATGGCGGGCGCTTTTTCTTCGATCAAATCATTGTTGGGAGCATCCACGGTGTTATTCTCCTGCTCTTTCAATGTCCAAGCACAAATCCCTAAAGAAATCAGGCTTTTCCTACTCAACGTTCTGAACCTGCTCGCGAATGCGCTCCAGTTCGGTTTTAAAGCCCACCACCTGCCGGGTAATCTCCATTTCGTTGGCCTTGGAGCCGACGGTGTTGATTTCGCGGAAGAGCTCCTGGCAGAGAAAATCAAACGTGCGTCCAACCGGTTCGGCCGAGCGCAACAGCTTTCGCGCCTGCCCGAGATGGCTTTTCAAGCGGGTGAGTTCTTCGCTGATGTCGCACCGGTCGGCAAAAAGGGCAATCTCCTTCACCATGCGTTCGTCGGCGGCCAGATCCTCCAGCCCGGCATCCTCCAGCCGCTGGAAAAGTTTTTCGCGGTAGCTCTTCACCACATGGGCGGAAAGTTCCTTGATGCCCTTCATCCGCTCTTCGAGCAAAGACAGGCGGTTGCGAAGATCCTTTTCCAGCGCCTTTCCCTCGGCAAGCCGCATCTTGGCCAAGCCGCGCAGCGCCTTGGCCATGGCCTGGCCGAGCACGGCCGTCACATGGTCGGCATCGAGGTTTTCCTGCTCGATGGAAACCAGACCGGGCAAGCGGGCGAGCGTTTCCGCACCCAGGTCGTCGGGCAGTTTTAGTTTTTTCGCGATCTTCCGGAGACCCTCGACATACTGTGTGGCCAGCTGGGCATCGATCTTTACGGCACCCGCCGAACCGTCCGCGGCTTCGACGCGAACCATGCCGGAAATGCGGCCACGGGAAAACTCCTTTCGCACGAGGCCCTGCACCTGGGCATCGAGCGTAATCAAATTGCGCGGCAGGGATATGTTCACATCGAGTTGCTTGCGGTTGACGGAGCTGATCTCCACCGTCACCCGAATCCCGCCGATGGATGCCGAGCCTTCGCCAAAACCGGTCATGCTTTTTATCGCCATAAATATCCTTTAAACTTGAAACTTGAAACTTGAAACTTGAAACTTGAAATCGAAAAACAGCAATAGGATTTAGGATTCCCGGGATTATGTCACGCATTTTGATTAATGATAGAACCACCACCGTGCTACTGGAAAAGGTGGTTTATGCCGAAACCCCCGGCGCGCGCCTGCGCGGCCTGCTGGGCCGCGCCTCGCTTGCGGAAGACACCGGCCTGCTCATCCGGCCCTGCCGAAGCATCCACATGTGGTTCATGCGCTTCCCTATCGACGCGGCGTTCCTCGACCGCGACATGCGCGTGCTGAAGATTACCCGCAACCTGCGCCCCTGGCAGCTGGCCTTCGCCCCGCGCCAAACCCACTGCGTCCTCGAAACCGCGGCAGGCACCCTTTCCGATTTAGATATTGGAGAGCAGCTTCAAATCGCCGAAGATCAACAGGTCGGGTTTCCGACGTCGGTGTAGGTGTGGGTGTGGGTGTAGATCATGGTGTCGAACAGGAAGGGCACTCGGGGGAAACCAAATGATGAAAAAAGTGTTCCCCCCCTTTTATTTTCCTTCTGTTGAATGTCTAATATCCAGACTTGACCCCGCCCCCTGACCCCGCCCCCCAGACTTGACCCCGCCCCCCTGATCCATTTTGACCAATGTTTTCAGTCATTTCCGCCATGGATTAGTTTTCGTATAGAGCAAATTACGCTCTCCTCGCGCAGATTCCTAAAATCCGGGCACTTCTTTTTTCTTCTTCCAGAAATGCAGACAAAAGAAGATCGAGGCCAATCCCATGGAGGCAACCGAAGCAGCGATCCAGAAGATGATTACACTATTGAAGTCATAGATGGTTTTTTCCACTCCATCGATCAGCACTTCCGAGGACTGTATCAGTGAGCCGCTGATCCATTCCTGGCATCCGGCGCCGATATAGCTGAAAATCCCGATGATCCCCATGGCAGCTCCTGCTGCCTTTTTTCCTGCAAGGTCTACGGCGATCAGACCGCCGAGAAGCACAAGGAGGCCTCCTGTTGCAAAACCAAAGAGACCAAGCCCCAACTTGTCTGCCCAGTAGCAATCGGACGGGGAAAGAAAAACAAGGCACATTCCACCGATCTGCATCAGTCCATAGAAAAGGGTCACAAGACCGCGGCGTGAATTGAAAAATGTGTCGGAAATCCAGCCGGAACAAATAGACCCAAAGATTCCAACGATTGCATAGATCGACATGACTCCACTGGCTTCAAGAAGTTCATACCCTTTCTGTTCCTGAAGAAAAAGAATACACCAGTTGTTGACTGCATAACGGCTGACATACATCAATGCACTGCTGAGGCCAACAAGCCAGACCAGTGGATTGGTCAATATGGCAATCTGCTCTTTACCTGCACTTTTATTTTTATGTTTTGGATCTGTATCCGGATTTACGGGAGGGAGACCGCAGGCTTCCGGCTTATCCGACAACATGAAGTAGAGGAAAACAGAACCAAGAATCGCCGCCAGCCCTGCTCCGACAAACCCCCAGCGCCAGCCCATGGCCCCCACCACTAGGGCTGTGCAAACAAAACTTAGGCCTTCTCCAATATTATGACTAATGCTGAACCAGCCATAGACGGTTCCCATATGTTTTCTCGGCACCCAGTTTGACAGGGATGAAATCGCCGGGGCCGCCCCCATTGATTGGAACCAGCCGTTAAGCCCCCACAGAATGACAAATATCCAAAACCCCGTGCTGAATCCCAGTGCCAAGTTGAGTAGGGCCGAAATCAAAAGCCCGAAAGGCATGAAGCGCTTGATATTGGCATGGTCAGCGAGAAAGCCGTTGACGAATTTTCCAAAGGCATAAGCAAAAAAGATGGATGATCCGATGATTCCCAATGCCTTGGTATCAAAAAATCCTTCATCAAGCATTGGCTTCTTTACAACCGACATGCTCAGGCGAGCTACGTAGAAAATCCCATAACCAAGAGTGGTTCCAAGAATCACCCTCCACTTCCGCTTGCGAACCTCGTTCGCCGCAAGGCGCTCATCAAGGGTTTTGGGTTGGCAGGCAGGCCCAGCCTTAAAGAAATTCAGTATTTTTCTCAACATGACGCCCCTTAGGCCGCTTTTTTAGCTTTGGATATCGCAACCTTTTTCTCTGGTCTACGCCCATCGAATTTGTGAAGGCCTTTACTGCGGAGGTATTGAAGAAGCTCTTCCGGATTGTCGGTCTGGATCATGGTATACCCCTTTTCTATAAGGACACCCCAGGTTTCGTCCGGATTCCTTACTGCTTTTGAATCGTTATAGCCGGCGCAGAGGCTCGGCCACAAAGTGTTTACCCACGGGC
Source organism: Kiritimatiellales bacterium (assembly GCA_030630445.1). Taxonomy (GTDB): domain Bacteria; phylum Verrucomicrobiota; class Kiritimatiellia; order Kiritimatiellales; family Pontiellaceae; genus Pontiella. The sequence goes on from DAOVNC010000347.1 coordinate 3,325, forward strand.
GAAGGCCCTTGGCACGCAATTTTCTGATAAGTTCTTCATCGAAAAATGGACTTTGATCGTTGTCGAAGCAGAGTTCCACCGCCTGGGGCCTGATGCTCACTTCGAGATATTCAGTGATTTCGTCCATGCCGCCTTTATGAAGAACGGGCATGAAAAAGATCCCTTTGGCTCCTTTGCATTTGGCAAGGCTCGCATTGATGCTATCGACCGACTTCCCGCTTTTGAAGATAATCTGCTTGAGGGTTCCAGTCTTTCTAATCTCATTGATCAGTTCTTTTGAAACCCCGGCCTTGTCGATGTTGATCATGATTTCACCTTTGGCTACATCAAGGATTTCTTCCAAGGAAGGGACGTGCTGATCGGTGACCTTGCCTTTGTGCTTGAGCCGCAGTTTTCTAACTTCCTTGAACGTCATATCTGCAATATTGCCGGAGCCGTTGGAGGTACGATCAACGGTCGAGTCATGCATCAGGACAAAGATACCGTCGCGGGTTCGGCGAACGTCGAATTCAACAATATCCACGCCCATTTCGATGCAGCCTTCAAGCGCTTTGATGGAGTTC
>DAOVNC010000305.1 GCA_030630445.1 Kiritimatiellales bacterium
GGACGGTCGGGATGGCGGAGGGATTGGTTGCAGCAAGCAGTGGATCGGCTATACGTTCCCCGGCGGAAAGGATCGGACCTTTGTGTTCAAGATGGCCGACGCCAAAAGAGGGCGTCCGGTCACGGTCTACCACTTCCCGGGCAGCCTGGGCCAGGCGGCGCTGACCCAGGACAACGAGAAGGCCCTCTATTTCCTGAGCATTACTGGCAGGGATATCGTCATTTCCCGGATCCGGGACAAGGGAAACGGCACGCCGGTTGCCGAGGAGGTGGGCCGAAAGCCCCACGGGCTGGACTATGTCGGTGGCCCGCCCAAGTCGTCCCAGAAGGGGACTGACGTCAAGACCTCATCGGGCGACCGCAACCCGAAGAACCTGGTTTTGCAGGGGGGCTTTCTCTGGTTTTCGCATACGGTCAACTGCAAGGGGCGCGCCGCCGTGCAGTGGCACCAGGTGCGGCTGGATGGCAGCATCAAGCAGACCGGGTTGATCAGCGATCCCGAAACCAGCTATATCCAAACGACCATCGCCGTGAACAAGAGGCTCGATGTGCTGGTCGGTTTCCAGGAAACGAATGAAAACATGTTCATCAGCCCGCGCCTGGCCTTTCGCCGGGCGAAGGATCCCCGCGGAAAGCTGAGGGAGATTGTCAAGCTGGGCGAAGGCCAGGGTGCGACCGACGGGGTTGCGTGGGGGGACTACAGCGGGAGTGTGATCGATGGCGACAACCTGCTCGATCTCTGGACCATCCAGAGCATTACCGACCCGGAAGGAAAGGGCGACACCGTCATCGTGAAGGCGCCGTTCTCCCGCCTGTAGCCCCGCTTCCGGTTGATGGTTGCTTGTTGTTTGTTGCCGGGGATATTCTGAACAACCAGCACCAAACAACCGGGGTTCCGGAATAGATAGAAAGGAGGGGGGCTTGCGCTCCCGAAGATGTACCGTCCATACCTCCAGCTTCACCTGCTCGTCCTTATTCTCGCGGTCACCGCGATTCTGGGCAAGCTCATCTCGCTCCCCGCTCCCGCGCTCGTTCTCTGGCGCACCGGCCTGGCGGCGCTGGGGTTGGTGCTTTGGCAAAAGATCCGAAAGAAAAACACGCTCAAAATATCCACCCCCGATGTGCGCTCCGACACCTTAAAGGCTCTGGGGGCTGGCATTATCCTCGGCGCACACTGGATGGCGTTTTTCGGTAGCATCCAGCTTTCCAGTGTCTCCATCTGCCTGGCCGGGATGGCCACGACCTCTTTTTTTACCGCCCTCACCGAACCGCTCATCAACAAAAGCCGCCTAAGATGGAGCGATCTGGTGTTGGGCATCATGGTCATCCCCGGCCTCCTGCTCATCGTCGGCTACAGCGGGCACCAGTGGATCGGGCTGGTTTGCGCCCTCGCCTCCGCTTTTCTCGCGGCTATCTTCCCTGTGATGAACCGTCGCCTCACCCTGCGCGGGATCCCTCCGACGACACTTACGTTTTATGAGATGATCGGGGCCTTTGCCACCTGTGCCCTTGCCTCCCTCTTTATGGGTGAATCGCCTGCGGCATTTTGGCCTTCCGCCAGCGACTTCCTCTGGCTTCTCGTCCTGGCCGGGTTGTGTACCTCCTTCGCTTTCTCCTTTCATATTCGCCTGCTCAGGCACTTCACGGCCTTTGCCGCCAATCTCGCGATCAACTTCGAGCCGGTCTACGGCATTCTGCTTGCCGCGCTTATCTTTGCCGAACATAAGCAGCTGCATCCTTCCTTCTACCTCGGCTCGCTCACCATCATTATGGCGAATGTTCTCCACGCCGTGCTCAAGCGCCGTGGAGGCAAAAGAGCGCACCCGCTCCTGTGATGGTTTGGAAAGCCGAACGATTTGTTTGTAATCCCCCGATCGGGTTGGGTAAAGTGCCTGCTCGTTCCCGAAAGAAAGGATTTGAACCATGAAAAAGTTTTTCCCGACCCTATTCATCGCGGCCTGCCTCGTGGCAGGCGGTGCATGCGCTGCCGACAGCATCGTCTTCATCGACCTCCAGGAAGTCTTCAAGCGCTTCTATAAAACCCAGTTGGCCCAGGACCAGATCCGGCAACAGGCGGCCGATGTCAAGCTGGAGCGCGAGGCCATGGAGGCCGAGATCAAGGTGATGAAGGACGAGGTCGAGGTGCTCCGCGCCGACTCCCGAGATGACACCCTTAGCGAGGAGGTGCGGGGGAACAAGCGTGACCTGCTGGAGGAAAAACTCGTCGAGATGCAAAAACGCGACCAGGAGATCATCGACTATGAAAAGCTGCGCAAGCAGCAGCTTGAACAGCAGAATACGCGGATGAGCCGCAAGCTCTTCGATGAAATCCAAGAGGCGGTCAACGTGTACGCCAAGGAAAAGGGATACACGGCGGTGATCGACCGCTCGTCCCAAAGCCGCACCGGCACGCAAACGGTATTGTATGTCGACCCGAAAGAGGACATCACGGCCGAGCTGCTATTGGTCTTGAACGAGGGCCACGAGGAGACGGTGAAAGAAGAATCCGGCACCGAGGTGGGGCAATAGCATTATGAAACTCTCGGAAATCACAGATAGGCTTGGGGGTGTTCTTGACGGTGGCGGCGACATCGAAATCACCGCCGTCGCCGGGTTGGGCGAAGCTGGGCCGGGAGACATCAGCTTCCTGTCCAATCCGAAATATTCCGCCCAGGTCGCTACCACAAAAGCCTCTGCCGTGATTGTGCCCATCGACTGGGACCGCCCCGCCAAGAGTACGCTGGTGCGCGTTGAGAACCCGGACCAGGTTTTCGCCCAGGCCGCAGAGCTCTTTTATGAGGAACTGCCCAAGCCGGCGGAAGGGATCCATCCTTCGGCTGTCGTTTCCGAATCCGCACAGCTCGGCGAAGGGGTTTCTATCGGCGCGAACTGCACGATCGAAGAGGGAGTCGTCATCGGCGCAAACACCGTGGTTTCCCCCAATTGCCATATTGGATATAAAACCGTTATCGGCTCCGACAGCTTTCTCTACCCGCTCGTCTCCACTCGCGAATTCTCGGAGATTGGCGACCGCGTCATCATCCATAACGGCAGTGTGGTCGGGTCCGATGGCTTTGGCTATGCCGTGCAGGAAGATGGATCGCGCACCAAAATCCCGCAGATCGGGAAAGTGGTCATCGAAGACGATGTCGAGATTGGCGCAAACGTGGCCATCGACCGCGCCCGGTTCGGCAAGACCCGGATTGGCAAAGGCACGAAAATCGACAACCTCGTCCAGATTGCCCACAATGTAGTGATTGGCGAGGATTCGGTTTTGTGCGGGCAATCCGGGATCTCCGGCAGCACGACCGTTGGCGCACGCGTCATTATGGCCGGGCAGTCGGGCCTCGCCGGCCATCTCGAAGTGGGCGACGGCGCGATCATTGGAGCGCAGGCGGGCGTCATGAAAGATGTTTCCGCCAAGGATTTTGTGATCGGATCGCCGGCCATGCCGCATCTCCAGTTCAAGAAGATGGTCGCCAACACGATCCTCCTGCCAAAATTAAAAGAGCGGATCAAACAGCTCGAAGCCCGATTGGAACAATCGGCGAACCGACCCTGATTTAAAAATACCGGCGCACGGCGCGCCATTAATGTACCTTTTAGCGGTTTTGTCATACAATAATGTAGCATAAGCCTGAATGGTTTTGACTTGGCATTGGCGTAACAGGTTGTAATCAAGTTGGTTGTGACATTGGTTCTCCCTGTGCATGAATAATGCTTAACGTCTATCGGTTTTTAGTTTGGATTAAATTTAACCGGATCTTTTGGCAGGTGCTGAAGATTCCGGTTCAAGGGCTAGAGAGTATTGCCGCCGGTTTCGGGGCAACTAATTATTAAGGAGACAGATCAATGAAGAACAACATCGAATCTTTTGGCGAAAATGTGTTCGGCCTCCCGGTCATGGAACAGCGCCTTTCCGCACCGACGTTTGTATCGCTCAAGAAAACCATCGACACCGGCTCCACGCTGGATGCAGGCATTGCCGACGAAGTGGCTGAAGCGATGAAGGAATGGGCCATGGAAAAGGGCGCCACCCACTACACCCACTGGTTCCAGCCCCTCACCGGAGCCACCGCCGAAAAGCACGACTCGTTTATCTTTCCCGATTTCAAGGGCGGCGTGGTCACCAACTTTTCCGGCGACGAGCTCATCCAGGGCGAGCCCGATGCCTCTTCCTTCCCGTCCGGCGGCCTGCGCGTCACCTTCGAGGCCCGCGGCTACACTGGCTGGGATCCCACCAGCCCCGCCTTCATTAAATACGACGACTGCGGCGCGGCCACGCTCTGCATTCCCACCGTCTTCTGCGGGTACAACGGCGAAGCGCTCGACAAAAAGACCCCGCTCCTGCGCTCCATGAAGGTGATCTCCGAACAGGCCGTTCGCCTTGGCAAGCTCTTCGGCATCGAC
>DAOVNC010000027.1 GCA_030630445.1 Kiritimatiellales bacterium
AATATCCTTGGGCAGAGGATCCCCAAGTTTCGTCATGATAAAGCAGGTGCGCGGTCGGTAAGATGGTGCTTTAGCAAGAACATCCCCTTCGGTTGGGTTGTATCGGATCATTTTACCCGTTTCCTGAGCACAGGTATATTTTTGTACGGGCCTGGACTGGACTTATGCGCGAGTATCTTTCCCGCAGACCGGTCAATCTTAACATAATGCCCAGTACGCGGGTTTCTGGTTTGAACAACATCTTTTTTCATGGTTTGAACCTCGGAGGCGCATTATACGGATACGCCATGGCTGTGTAAGATATATTTCTACAAAATCACCATGTTGTCGCGGTGGATCACCTCGCCGGATTTGCCGGCGGTCTTCCGCCCTTTGAGCTGTTCGATTTCATCGCTGCCATATTCCACAAGCCCGCGGGCAATACGTTTGCCGCTTTGAGACTGGATATCGACCATCGCGCCGACCTTGAAGCGGCCTTCAACGGCCTGGATGCCGACCGGCAGCAGGCTTTTTCCTTTGCCGAGCGCGGCGGCGGCACCGTCGTCAACCACCAGATGGCCTTCTGCGCGGTTAAAGAAGGCGATCCAGCGTTTGCGTTTCGAAATATTCCGTTCTTTTGGAAAGAGCAGGGTGCCTTCGTCCAATCCTTGGAAAATACGCGTCAGCACGCCCGTTTTACGGCCGTTGGCAATAACAACGGGAATGCCGTTGTGCGCGGCGATCTGCGCCGACTGGAGCTTGGAGGCCATGCCGCCGGTCGAAAGATGGTCCTGTTTGTCGTCGACCAGCCCGAGCACGGCGTCGTCCACTTCCTCGATATGGGAAACGCGCCGCGTTTTACCCGTGCCATCCGGCTCGCGCAGTCCGTCGGTCGTGCTGAGCAGGATCAATGCGTCGGCATCGATGAGGATGGCCACGAGCGCGGCCAGTACGTCGTTGTCGCCAAACTGGATTTCCTCGGTGGAGATGGCATCGTTTTCGTTGATGACGGGAATGATGCGGTGGGCGATCAGGTTGAGTAGCGTATTGCGGGCGTTGAGGTGCCGTTCGCGGTGCTTCAGCGCATCGTACGTCAGCAAGACCTGTCCGATTTGGCAGTGGTGTTTCCCAAAGAGATTGTCGTACACGCTCATCAGGCGCATCTGTCCTACGGCGGCGGCCATTTGCAGGTCGGGCATGGCCTTGGGCCGGGTCTTCATGCCGAGGGCCTCCCGCCCCGCGCCGACCGCTCCCGATGAAACGAAAGCCACTTCGCCGCCGTCGTTCTGGAACTGCGCCAGTTCGCCGGTCAGTAGCTTGAGACGCCGCGAGTTCGGACGTCCGGTGCTTTGCACCAGCACCTTGCTGCCCGCCTTTACGACGATCCTCTTCGCATTTTTCAGTGTATTTCGATGGTGTAGCTTCTGTTCCATAATGAGATCCAATGCCGGGCGATACTGTCATACCGATGGCTTTCTGTCGAGATCACCGCAGAGGGCATATTTTCCAGCGAGTGACGCATAAATTCACGGTCGTGGGTTTACGTGGGTGACAAGGGTTTGTTTGATGCGAATAATTGGGTTTTTCGGGGCGGGGAATTTAGGTAGGATGGTTGGCATGAGAATTACGAGTGGACTATTGCGAAACCGGAAGTTCAACGTGCCGAAACAGGAGGTGCGCCCGACAAAGGAGCGGGTGCGCGAGGCAGTATTTTCGTCGCTCGGCGGAAGCTTCGGGGGCTTGCGGGTGCTGGATCTGTTTGCCGGCTCCGGGAGCCTAGGCCTGGAAGCGTGGAGCCGTGGAGCGGAGTCGGTCACCTTTGTGGAGAAAAACTCCGGGGTCTGGCAAAACCTGAAGCAAAACATTCAATCCTTGGAATCCGACGGGCTGGGCGTGGCGAAGTGCATCAAGGCCGATGCGATCCAGCATCTTGGACAGGCAGGGGGGCGGTTTGACCTCATCCTGGCCGATCCTCCGTACGATCTTCCCGGTGCGATGGAGCAGACTTTATCGCGTATTGCGGAGCATTCGGTTTTGACAGAGGATGGAATACTGGTGTACGAGTTGCGCTCATCGGATGCATTCGAGGTTTCCAATGATTGGAAGCTGATTCGCGATAAGGTTTATGGCGATACGCGTGTTCTGATGCTAAGGCTAAACCAAGAGGATGTACCATGAATCAGTCGGCGATATGCGCAGGAACCTTCGACCCCATTACCATGGGGCATTTGGATGTGATCGAGCGCGCCTCGCGGATCTTTCCGCGCGTGGTGATCGGCGTGGCGACCAAGGCGGGGAAGGCCCCGCTATTCAGTCTGGAGGAACGCATCGATTTGGTGCGCGAGTCCACCGCGCATATCGAGGGGGTCGAGGTGGATAGCTTCACGGGTCTGCTGGTCGATTTTGCCGAATCCAAAAGGGTTCGTGTCATTGTTCGCGGCCTGCGCGCTTTTTCCGATTTTGAGTATGAATTCCAAATGGCGCTGACGAATAGAAAGCTTAAGTCCGAGATTGAAACCATATTCCTGATGCCGAAGCAGGACTACAGCTATGTCAGCTCCAGCAATGTCCGCAGCGTGGCCGAGCTAGGCGGCGATATCTCCGCCTTTGTTCCCTCGCCGGTTCATCGGGCGCTTAAAGCCCGCTTTGGCTGATTTACCGCGCGTGCAAGGTGTCCAGAACGTGTCGCATGGCCGTGTGGGTATCTTTCAGGTTTGAAAGCCCCTTCCGCATCTCTCCGGTGCTTTGTATGTAGCGGGCATCAACGAGTTCTCCGCTACAGTTTTCAATGAGAGCCTCCATGCTTGCGGGGGTGGTTTCCATGTGGAATTGGAGTCCGACGATGCGGTCGTTGTAGATGAATCCCTGGGTTTTGCACGCGGCGCTGGAGGCGAGGCGGATCGCACCCCGGGGGAGGTCGAAGGTGTCGCCGTGCCAATGGAACACGGTCAACTCTCGCGGGAGCAATTTCGGTGCGTTCACCGCCCGCTGGATAGGGAACCAGCCGATCTCTTTTTGCGGGCCGGGATAGACCTTGGCTCCGAGCACATCGGCGATAAGCTGCGCACCGAGGCAAATGCCAAGCACGGTCTTTCCCGCGTCGATGGCTTGCTTGATGAATTCTTTTTCCGCAGCGAGCCACGGGTGTTCGCCGTGGTCATGGATGCCCATCGGTCCACCCATAACGACCAGCCAGTCAAAGGTGTCAACCGCGGGAAGCAGATCGTTGTTGAACAGATGGCTGACGCTGGCTTCGAATCCGTGGTCCAGTGCCCAGTCCTCGATCATGCCGAGGCCTTCGAAGGGGACGTGCTGGAGCCAATGCAACTTCATGAGGATATTTTCCTTGGGTTTCCGTTCGCTATGAAAGTAGTGCAAGCGTCTCGCTTGCAGGTGCCGGATCGAGCGGGACGCTCAATCTACTTTCCTCAGGAGGATGGTGCGGGTGTCGGGGTGGGCGAGGGTGCGGCTGGCTTCGAGGATGTTCGGGAAATCCTTGGCGGGGATGAGTGCGGGCTTGAGGTCGGCCATTTGCACGATGCGGATGGCGTTGGCGCGCGCACTGTATTGGACGGCCACCTCGACGAGCCCCGCGCCAGAGGGAGCCTGCCATGAAAAGTTCTTCGGCAGGATGACGGGTTCGTAGCCGTCGGGCAGTACCATGTTGTATTCGATCGTGGTGTCGACATGGCTGTTCCACGCCAGCGGGTTATCACGCGTATTTGAACGGTAGCGCAGCAGTCCCCCGAGTCCGCCGGGAACCGTGAAGTAGAGGTAGTCGCCGTCCTGCACGGCATAGCGTTCGGCGGAGACCGAAAACTCCATTTTCCCGGGATAGGCGCTGTAGTCGGTGACCAGCTCCGAAGCGGCCTTGGCGGACTGTGACATGCCTGAAACCAGTTCGAGGTGGAGGCGTCTCCGTTTTTCGGGGGTGATTTCGGCATATTGGCGATGGAACCCTTCGAAGGCAGTGCCCTGCCGGATCGACGATTGGGTAATGCCGGTTTCGCCGTTGGCGGCAATGTTCATTTCGATGGTGGCATGGCTCTGGGCATCCTTGCCGGGCGCGACTTCCACGGTGCCGATCTCACCGCTAGCAAGGTCGAGCACGGGGCGGTGGTGGTAGCCCGAGGTACCCAGCTCGGCATATTGCGAGGAGCCGCTGAGATAGACGGTTTCACCATCGATATCGAGTTTGATCAGCACGGCGCTGAATGCGGTGCGCGATGGAATGGCGAGCAGCGGTTCGGCGGCTTCGGGAATGAGCGATATGCCGCCGGAGAGGACAAACTCCGGCTTGAGCTTGGCGGCGTCGAGCAGGGCGTAGAGAACGACCATGCGGTCGGTATTGTTGCCGTAGCGTTCCTGCAGGGTCTGGTCGGCAGGGGTGATGGCCGAAAGCGGCAGGCTGGTCAGTCCGGGGCCGGCGGGACGCAGGTTTTTGGCCACCCAGTCGCGCAGGGCAATCGCCTTTTTTGTATCACCGCGCAGGCCGTAGGTCAGTTTTTTGGCGAGCTCGGCGGTTTGGTCCTGATGCCTGGTGGCTTCCGCGAGGTGGGTGCGCACTTCTTTCGCGTAGGTTTTCCAGTCGCCGGTGGAAGCAAAGACGGCCGGGTTGAACGTCCACCATGACGGGAGGCTTTCCTCCTTTTTGACGGGCGGCTGGTTTTCGGCCTGCCACGTGTAGGTCATGGTTCCGTCGCTGGCGGTTTTGGTTTCGGGGATGCCGGTGTTGCGCAGGTTGAACTCCAGAGACTCCGGTGCGGTGACGGTGTAGGTTTTGCGGTCGATGGCTTCGTGCCCGTTGAAGGTCTGGACCGAGGAGAAGAAGGGCTTGCCGCTGACGGTGGAGACGATCTCGTATTCGAGGATGCTGCCAATCTCGACGCCGGGCAGATTGGCCACGAGAATCTTTTCGGCGGGGTAGCGCGGTGCGGAGGCCACCCATGAGGCATCCATGATGTTGATCTCCTCTTCGCTGATCTCCTTCACGGTGCCGTCGGGGTGGGTGACGGTGGCCTTGGCGAGCTCAATGTTTTGCCACGCGGGGTTGTAGTGCAGCTTGATTTCGGAGTTATCCTTTTTCCCGGCATAGGTCAGGATCTCGATCTTGGTGCGGGAGGTTTGCTTCCAATGGCCGGCATCTTCGAGCACCACCTTCGTGGTGTTTTCGAGTATGCGAACGTCGGAGGGGATGGCGCTAGCGTCGGGCGCATCGAGGATCAGCTTCTTGCGCAGGTTGTATTCGATGTCCTTGAGGTTTTGCTTGAGCGCCAGATATTCCTCCGGGCTGAACTCGACGGTGTTGAGCAGGAAGGTGTTGGTGCTGGCGAGCCTTCCTTCCGATTGGGCCACCTGCATCTCCCAGGTCATCTGCGGGGTTTTGATGGGGTGGTAGTCCGGAAGGTTGATCGCCCCCGGGCTTTCGGGGAGTTCGAGCTCGAGGGTTTCGCGGATACCGGCGGTGATGCGGGTGAAGAGCGGGTATTTGCGCTCTTCGAGTCCGGTCTGGCCGATCAGGAAGTTGGCGTAGCCCAGCGAACTGCCCAGGCGGGGGAGGTTGAGCATTTTGTTTTCGCGCCCTTCGATGAGCAGGTTCTTGGCGGTGTAGGTCAGCTTGGCGATCAGCGGCTGGGTGGTGTCGCGCAGTTCCGCAGGCAGGACTTCCAGGCTTTGGAGTTCGGCGGTTGGCATCGAACTTTTAAGCTGCCCCTCGAAGAAGCGCCTGAGCTCTTCGGGCTTGAGTTTTGAAAAGTAGCCGCGGAAGACGGTGTCGTTGATGCCTTCGAACACCACTTCGCTTTGGGCCGTCAGCGTGCCGGTTTGGTCCAGCGATCCGCGGGATGTGATTTTCGTTAGGTTGTTTTCCGCAGGAATGATGGGGGAGGTGAGCAGGGTTTCGCCTTCGGGGCGGGCGACGAGATAGCTCATGTTTTGCAGGTAGGAAGGGAAGATATCCTTGGTGTTTTCGTCGGTGGAGTCCATCAAGACATATTCCCCGTCGTCGCCCAGTGCGGCGGTAACGGCATGGTTGAAGAAGGGCTGCGGCACCTCTTCGTCCTTCTTCGGGCCGGACATGATGATCACGGGGAAGGCCTCCACACCGACGATGCGCAACATGGCGGCGAGCAGCGCGGCCTTGTCGCGGCAGACGCCATAGCGGTTTTCGAAGGTGATTTTCACATCGTGCGGCGCGTAGCCCGGGGCTTCCTCCTCGGTGGTGATACCCATGTAGCGAATATCCTGGGAGACAAAGTTGAACATTGCCTCGATTTTTTCGAGGGTGTTGGTGCAGCCGGCCACCAGCTCCCGCGCCGTGGTTTCCATCTCGGGCGTGGTGGCGTCGAGGTGGGGTTGGCAGAGTTCCCAGTACCATTTGGAGAGGTCTTCCCACTCGTCGATGGTACTGACGAGCAGGCGTTGCACAACGGTGTGGAGTTTGGGCATGTTGGGTTCCTCGAACATGCGCGGCACACCCGTTATTTCCCAAGTATAGACAATCTGGTCGCTTTGTTCGCTCGCCAGCTTGCTGAATTTAACGGTTCCGGAAAGCTCGGATTTGAGGGCGATTTTCTTCAGCGGAAGTGTTTTCGGGGCGATGACCTGGTAGGTGGTGCGCTCGATGGGGCTGGTGTATTCGAACACCTGGTAGTCGCTCCACGAGTCGGGAACGATCGTTTCGGTCCGCACCTGGTGGGCGATGTAGCGCAGGGTGTCGCCAATCTCCAGCCCCGGAACGGAAAGCTTCAGGATCTTGGAGTTGGGGTTGTAGATGTTGGCGCTCATTTGGCCGGGATCAACCATGACCTTGCTTTGCGCCTCGATATCGATTTCGTTCACCGATCCGTCCGGCTTGATGACTTGCACCTTGGTGAACTCCGAGGTGCCATAGGAGACGTTGAAGCTGAGCGTCAGCGAGCGGCTGCTGCGCTTGCCTTTTTCGGTCAGGATCTTGAGGGCCGTGTCATCCCATTTTTCCGAGGTGCCGTCCGGTTGGTACTCCACTTGTATGAAGTCGTCGAGGAGCACGGCGTCGGAATCGGGGTATTTCGCCGCCGTCGCGGCCCCCGACAGGGCGGCAATTTCATGCAGCTTCAGGAACTCCTTGGCAAAGATCGGGAGCGTCGTGGCAAGAACGAGGACAAGGGCGAGGCGGATGGTTTTATTCATGGGGGAACTCCAACTTTTCGGGGTGAAAAAACATGCCGGAAGCTACCGAAACACCGATCCGCTTTCAATCCCTTTCTCTGATTGCTTGGGGACATGGCGCGAAAATTGAGAGGTCACTGCAATGGAGAAACAGGGAAACAACGTCTTGACGTTATAGCGCTGTAGTGTCATTCTTCCCGCATGAATGGAGGTGTGATATGAAGACAATGACCAAGCGAACAACCGTCTATCTCGACCCCGCCCTGCACAAGGCGCTTCGTCTGCAGTCGGTGGAAACTTCGCGATCCGTCTCGGAACTAATCAATGATGCCGTGCGGGATGAGCTTGCTGAAGACGTTGCCGACCTCTCGGCGTTTGAGACTCGCAAGAACGAACCCGTTGTTGAATTCGAGGACTTTGTGAAAGGGCTGAAGCTTGATGGAACCCTATAGGATCATCGTCAAGCAGTCGGTTTCGAAGGACCTCAAGAAGGTTCCAAAGAAGGACGTGGAGCGAATTCTCGCCGCCATCCGGTCTCTCGCAAAGAATCCCCGTCCCTCGCAGTCGAAGAAGCTCTCCGGACAGGAACGCTACCGTCTGCGGCAGGGCGACTACCGGATTCTATACTCCATCGAAGACGACCGGCTCACGGTGTGTGTGGTAAAGGTGGGCGACCGGAAGGATATATATCGATAGACCTAGATAGGAAAATGGAACCACAGATTCACGCAGATGGACACTGATATGCAAGAGAATGAGAGAAATACAGAACCCACCCAATGGGTTCAGGGTCATATCCCCTCAACCCCTTATACAATCGGTGTTTATTCGTGTTCATCTGTGGTTCAATCCCGTTTTTAGTACCTCACTTCTGAAATTCGATCCTGTTTACACAGGATTTTTTGAACACGGGCGGAGGAATTTGTAACCGCGAAAGAACGCAGAGAACACAAAGAATAGATCAAGTACCCTGCGGAACAGGTTTTGTGTTCGTTGCCGCTTCGCTGCCGTCTCTCCGAGCCAGCCTCACTTCGTGTGCGTTCTTTCGCGGTTAAACACATTTTATTTGGTTCCGGCTCCGCCGGGTTGGGGAATGATCCGATTTTCTTTTCCTTTGCGCCTTAGTGTCTTCGCGGTCATCCATCCTTCCATATATCAAGGGATTCGCCATCGTTTGGAGCATCGGCTGCTTCCTAATAAATCCGTTGCATGGTCTTGTTCCTGAGCAAGAATGGTCTGCAGCGGTTGGTTTCTCCACCATAAAAATCTACGATGAGCCAAAATAAATCACAAAGATGTGTGCGTCGGGATCGTTGATCTCTTCCCGCGTACGCACCGATTTTACGCCCGTCCCTTCGACATGCCCTGTTTGATATTTGGTATTCCAAAGAGTATTGCCTTTCTCGCACGAAGAGGGTATACGTTCGGTAAACAAAGGATGCATATGAGAACGATTAGCGCAAAAATTTCAGATTCCGACTACCAAGTCCTAGGCAAGTTGGCGAAAAATCCGCCGGGAAGCAAATCGGCGATCGTGCGGGATGTAGTGCATGAATTCTGTAAAAAACAAGTGGCCGGCATAGAGAAGAGGAACGCCGTTCTGCGGCGGACAAAGGGAGCGTTCAAGAACGCGCCGCTGGATGCGAAAAGACACCGTGAAGAGCTATCCAAAAGGATGATATGAAAACGACCGTTCTGCTTGATTCAAACATCGTTATCGACCACTTGAACGGCATCGACAACGCGACGGATTATTTGGAGTCGCTCCCCGTTCTTCGGGTTTCGAGTGCCACCGTTTTTGAGGTTCTTGTGGGGTGTACGGGAAGGAGGGCGGCTCAATCGGAAACCGCCCAGGAGTTTTTCAACATCTGCGATGTCATCGAGTTTTCCGGAGCCGATGCCGAACATGCCGCCGAACTGTTCACCGCCGCACCTTCAAAGAAGAAAATCCTGGATTATTTCATTGCGGGAACGGCCAGCACACACGCCTTTGCCGTGGCCACCCGCAATCCAAAGGATTTCCAGTCGGTGGACGCATTCAAGCCGTACGGCGTTGAATAAAGCCCGCTTGTTTCGCAGAAGATGTTGGCAGATCGCCAGACCACATTGACCGCCCATTAACCCCGAGGCAGACCATTCGATGACTGATTCCACCCAAAACCGCATTACCGGTGCCGAGGCGCTGGACCTGCTCCAAAACATGCCCACGGCCGAGCTCATGGCGCGCGCCGACGCCATCCGCCGGGCGCGGCACGGCAACAAGACCTACTATGTCCATAGCCACAACCTCAACCCCACCAACCTCTGCGTGGTCAAATGCAAGCTCTGCTCCTTCTGGCGGCCCGAAGGGGCCAAGGACGCCTATATCACCACGCTCGAAGACGCCCGCAAGGATCTGGAAAAGGCGCAAAACTGGAACCTGACCGACCTGCACATTGTCGGCGGAATGATTCCCGAGCTGGATTTGAACTATTATGAAAAGCTGTTTGCCCTCTCGCGCGAAATGCTGCCCGGCGTTTTGCTCCAAGGCATGACCGCCGTGGAGATCCACTGGATTGCCGGCAACGCCGGCCTCTCCGTGCGCGAAACACTCCAGCGTCTACAGGCGGCCGGCTTTGGCTCCATCTCCGGCGGCGGCGCGGAAATCTTCCATCCCGACATCCGCAAGAAAATCGCCACCACCAAGATTCTCGCGCAGCAGTGGCTCGACGTCCACAAGGTGGCGCACGAACTGGGCCTCCCCACCAACGCCACCATGCTCTTCGGCCACATCGAAAACGACGAACACATTATCGACCACCTCGCCCGCCTGCGCGGTTTGCAGGACGAAACCGGCGGATTCCAGGCCGCCATCCCGCTGCCGTTCCAGGCCAACGGCACCGCGCTGGGCGTCAAGTACAACCCCTCCGGCGACCGCCAGGTGCGCATCGCCGCCATCACCCGCATCTATCTCGACAACTTTCCGCACGTGCGCATGCTCGTCAACTACATGGACCGCAAGCTCCTCGGCGTGCTCACCCACAGCGGCGTCGACGACATCGGCGGCACCAGCCTCAACGAACGCATCGCCAAGGAAGGTGGCGCCCCGCAGAGCCAAAAGTTTTTCTCCGCCGAAGAGATGGAAGCGTTCCTGATCAATCTCGGTCACACGCCGGTGCTGACAAACTCGGCGTATGAAAATGTAAAACCTGAAAAGGGAAGTGAGGAAAATTTCAAGTCTCAGGTTTCAGGTTTCAAGTTTCCGTGGAAAGAAGTGCTGGATCGCGTAGAGGCAGGCGAACGGTTAAGCGCTGAAGATGCAGTGTTGCTTCATGATACCGCTCCTTTCCAAGAGTTGGGCCGCGTCGCCGACCTCCGCCGCAAGCAGGCCGTGCCCGGCAAACTGGCCACCTATGTTTTCGATAAAAACCTCAATACCACCAACGTCTGCGTAACCGACTGCACCTTCTGCGCATTCTACGCCAAGCCCGAAAGCAAGCGCGGCTACACCCTCTCGCCGGAGCAGGTCGTCGAAAAGGTAAAGAAGGCCGCCGACGCCGGGGCCACGCAGATCCTCATCCAAGGCGGGCTAAACCCCGATCTCAAGCTCGACTACTACGAAGCCTGCCTTTCCGGCATCCGCGACAACGTCGACATTTGGATCCATTCCCTCTCGCCCACCGAAATCGAATTCCTCGCGCAGGAGGAAGGCATCACCATCCGCGAATGCCTCCAGCGCCTGATCGATGCCGGCCTGCAATCCCTGCCCGGCGGCGGGGCGGAAATCCTCGTCGACGACATCCGCAAGCGGATCAGCCCCAAGAAAACCCGCTCGCAGGCGTGGCTCGACCTCATGGAAACCGCCAACGAACTCGGGCTTAAAACCACCGCCACCATGGTTTATGGCTTCGGCGAAACCACCGCCCAGCGCATCGAGCACCTCGTCAAGATTCGCGAGTTGCAAGACCGCACCGGCGGCTTCACCGCCTTTATCCCGTGGAGCTTCTCGCCCAACCATACCGACCTCGGCTGCCCGCGCCTCCAGAACGGCGTCGACTACCTGCGCATCATCGCCATCGCCCGGTTGCTGCTCGACAACGTCCCGCACCTGCAGGCCGGCTGGGTCACCGAAGGGCCCGACGTTGCCCAGCTTGCGCTCCAGTTCGGTGCCGACGACTATGGCGGCGTACTCATGACCGAGGAGGTCGTCAGCGCCACCGGCATCGACTATGGCGTCACGGAGCCGCTGGTCGTCCACCTCATCCGCGAAGCCGGCTGGATCCCCGCCCAGCGCACCACGCAATACGAGATCATCAAGAGCCACGATGCGGTGGAGGCATAACCCCAATCCCAGCGAAGCCAGATCCAAATTCTACAGGAGGCAGAAAGATGGAATGGCAGAAAAATCGGCTCTTCTCGGATGTGCGTTTTTAGACGCTGGTAGGCAGGCAGAACGTAGCTCGCATATCTGATGCGAGTTTCCCGTCGTGCAGAACGCGGATCGGATATCCACGCTACACCAATCCATTCGCTCGGAATATTCGTTGCTTTTTCTGGGACGAACAGATTCGAATTAAACGGTGGTGGTGCGCCGCACGAGATCTTCGAAGAAAGCCGTCGACCAGATTTCGATCTGGGCATGGTTTTTCAGGAAGGGTTCCACATCCGCCACGGCCGCGCCCACATCCAGCTCCTGGACGCGCTCTTCGAAAATGAGCTTAAACTCGGCTTCCGATAGTGGAGGATCTTGTTTCCACTGCCCGGTTTGACGCATCCGGGCCGATAGGTGCTTCAGGTCTACCGGAATCCCCTTGGCCACGTACCAGACCAGATCGTACCAGTCGCGTCCCTTGACCCGGCGCCCCCATTTCCTGAACAGCAAGGCATGCATCTTACCCGCAAAAAGGGAGGGTAGGGTGTAGCTTCGCACCGAAAACGGAATGGGTTGCAAGAGGAAGTTGGATTCCGTTTCGAAGTCGGGCGGTGGATCGGTATCGATTTCCACCTTGATGCGTAGAAACTGATCTCGATGCAGGCCGCCGACCACCGCTTCCGGCGCCTCGATCAGCATCGTCTGCTTCAGGGTCTCGGCCTTCAGAAAGGCGGATTCAATCGGGGAATCCCCGCTCTTTTCCTTTACGGTAACGTGTACGGGGAATCCCCACGCATTGAGCTCCTTTTCGATAAAGCGGCAATAGGGCAGAAAGTCGAATGCTTCCATGGGGCGGATCAGGGAGAAATCCATGTCTTCGGAAAAGCGATCCAAGCCATGCAAAATACGCAGGGCAGTGCCTCCGTAGAATGCGGCATGTTCGAAAAACTTGCTGCGCCAAAGGCCCAGCAAGGCCAGTTCCTGAAAGATTTCCCGCAAGGCATTTTCATAATCACCGGCGCTTTGGCAGTCATAGCGCTCCAGCATATCCAGCACGGCCTTGTTCATCTTTGTCTCCTTATGGTTCTTTTCCTATTTAAACGCGGATGGATATTTTTTTGGTTCTTCTGGGATTTTTATGGGAGCAGTTCGACGACTATTTTTTTGACAGGATCGACAGGATTCACAGGATGTGGCCAAATAGAATCCTGCTCAATCACAGCCGATGTGCCGCAAGTTGCTTTTAATGAATGGATCCCATAAATGGCCTGCATGCCTGTTGTTTCCTGTTCTTCATGCAGGATGGACAAGATGCTGATCCTGTTCATCCTGTAATCCCGTCCAAATTCCCCTGCCGAGAGTTCCGTTTCCCATAAAATTCTCAGAAGAACCATTTTTTTGACAGGATAACAGGATCGACAGGATCGACAGGATTTATTAGGGTTATTGATCCAGTTGATCCAGTTGATCCAACGTCCTTACTTTACGTTTAACCTCTACTTTTTCGGTGCCGAAATTGAGAATCAGGCCGACCCGTTTTCCTGTAGCGGTCAGATAATTGACCAGTTGAACTTCATGTGCTTTCACGATCCTTCGAACGGATTTGAGTTCTAGAATCACCGAATTTTCAACAACGATATCGGCAAAGAACTCTCCGACATTTTCTCCATCATAGAATACATTGATGAGGCATTGTGCCTCCGCACACAATCAGGCCTTGCTGAGTTCCATGAGCAGGCATTTCTCATATACCGATTCGAGAAATCCAAATTCCATCTGGTTATAGACTTTATAAGCGCATCCAATGATTTTTTCCGTCAGTTCCTTATGTTCCATTTTCCCCTCCTTCAGGGTGTGATGTTTGTTTCTGATGTACCGGATATCCATCCTGTCGATTGCCGCTTCGCTGCCGTCTCTTCGAGCCAGCCTCACTACGTGTCTGTTATCCAGTCTGAGTTTTCTTGCCCATTGATTTAGTTCGGTCGTTTTTTCTCTTCAGGTTCCGAACCAGCGCGGCGCACAGCCGTACCTTTCGGGATCGCAACACGCTGCCAAGTTCCTCCAGAAGATTGGCATTCAAACTTCGGACCTCGTTCATATCCATGCGCAGGTTCTCAAAAAGGTAGCGCTCGATTTCCATCTGCGTTCGTCCTTCGCCTTTGCGGTCATCGCGAATACGGTCTGCCAACGCCCGTTCCGGTAGTGCGATCAAGTAGCCGGTATGGCCATGGCTGGCCAGCTCGGCACCCATCGACAAGCACGGCGAGGGGCGGTAGGTAAACAGGCCTGCCGGGGTTTGGAAGCGACGGGCGCGTCCGGAGGTAACCGATGTCACGGTTTCAACCCGTTCAGGAATCAGACCATGGTATCCCAGCGCATAGTCAAGCGAAACAAACGAGGGGCCATGGATTAGGTTGGCCAGCAGTTCGCGGCAATAGGGTTCCTGGCGGTAGTCCTTTCCAAAAACATACAGACCCTTCTTGACCCGAACAATCACCTCGGAACGAAGCAAGATAGTGATGCGGTCGCGGGGCGATGCATAGCCAGACAAGGCCGACAGCAACGCCTGATAATCAAACTCCTCGCGACCAATCTGTTTTCTAAGCTCAACACTCATGTGTCCTATTAAGCATTGTATGTCGATATATGCAAGACATACTATGCTAAAAAAGATGAAAAAACTATGACCAGATGGACCCCCGCCCAGCGCACCACGCAGTACGACCTCATCAAGGTCTACGACCAAACCGCCCAGGAAGAGGAGAGGGTAGCAACGGATTAATGTAAATCGGATGCAGATATTTCGTGGTCCTATTGCTTCGGCTGTTAAATATCGGGACTCAAAGGAATGGTTGATGGCCGCGAAAGAGCACAAAAAACTCAAAACCAGACAGGTGTTTTCTCTGCGTTTCCTTGCGTTCTTTTGCGGCCATCAATTCCTCCGGTACGGGACGCCATGTTTTCGTGCCGGACCTATAAGCTGGTTGGTGATCTGTCGTTCCTCCAGAATGGCTTCGCGCCAGCCTGCTCTGTACGCGCAAAGCCGATCCACCGCAGACAGGCTGGAAGCACTGTCCTACTTTAGAAAAATTCCACTTAACAACTACCGATTTCTCCATTTAAAATCCCTTAACGTTAGTGCCATTCGGGCCGGCAACGGATTAATATGAAGCAACGGATTCTTTCGGAGCGCATGTGGAAGCTTTCGTTGCGCCCATCACGCGAAGCGAGGCTTTCCTTGCGGAAAGCAACGGCTTAAAGGATTGGCAATCCGTTGCCGGCAGTAATAATCTTCCCCTCTCGGCCATGTCGGAAACCATTTTTTGAAACAACTCTATAGATTCCTTCTTGTTAAGGTATGCCTCTGATTGTATAGGTATCCGATGAAAACTATATCTCTGCTGTTCTTCTTTTCGGGTATTGCGGCGCTCACCTACGAGGTGCTGTGGGTCAGGCATTTGGGTCTGGTCTTTGGCAATACGGTCTATGCGGCCGCAACGGTCATGATGACCTACATGTTCGGCTTGGCGGTCGGTGCGCATTTTGCCGGGAAATGGGCGCACAGGATCAAGCGCCCTGTCCGCCTGTTCGGTATCCTGGAAGTTGCCACCGCTTTGTATGCGCTGTGCGTACCCTTGATTTTCCAGCTGATCCAGGTTCTATATCGTTATGCGGCCCTGCATATCTCCGACTCATTGGGCTTCTTGACCTTTGTCCGCGTGGTGCTGGCCTTGGTGCTGTTGCTGATCCCCACCGCCATGATGGGCGCGACCCTGCCTGTCTTGGCCAAGGGCTTCCTGAGCCGTGTGGAGCGGTTTGGCTCCCGATTGGGCATACTCTACGGCGTCAATACCCTGGGTGCCGTCAGCGGGGTGCTGCTCTGCGGTTTTGTCCTCATTCCAAAGCTTGGAATGACCGCCTCGAATATTCTGGCCGTCTGCCTTGATGCCTCGGTCGGCCTGATTGCCATCTACCTGTCCCGCTCCATGGACAAATCGCCCGAAATCGTGGAGGCCATCAAGTTGGAATCCAAGGCGGAAACCGCCTCGTTCAAGCGCGGTAGACTGGCGAATGGGTTGCTGCTGGCCATTGGTGCCTCCGGCTTCCTTTCACTCGCCTTCGAGGTGATTTGGTTTCGAGCTCTGATTCAGGTGTTTGGTTCTACAACCTATTCATTCTCGGCTATGC
>DAOVNC010000173.1 GCA_030630445.1 Kiritimatiellales bacterium
CTTCGTATATATCACTCATCCCGTCATTATCTGTATCGATTGCAAAGGCAAAACCAATTCCGACAACGAGGGCGATGATGAATGCGAACTGGAAGGACTTTGTTTTAAGCAGGGCGATCTTTGACATGCGACTTCTCCTTTTTTGTAGAAGTCTCGTTTCTACACCAACTCCTTAAACCCAGTCAAATCTTTTCTATATATTTATTTTTAGTACTTTTTACTAGCCCCGTCGCAAGTGTTTATGCCGTTGCCGTTACTTGCTTCATTTCCGGCACACTATCCGGTATTTATTAGCAACTTAGGGGACAAGGAAATACTGAAACACTAAAAACGCGCCCCCTTCGGGAGCAGGACTGATTCATATAGCCCGGAAATGATAAACCACTAATCCGCACCCGCGAAGCGATAATTTCTGAAAGAAATAACGAGTGCAACGAGAGGTTCAATTGACACTAACTCCTACAGCAGGGTTATTAGTGCAGATTAGCGAAAATTAGTGGTTAACAGATCTGTTGAAAAATCGTTAGGAATCTATATGAATCAGCCATGCTTCGGGGGGCACATCCTACATGCTTTTTATCTAGTGGTCTGATAAAGACCGCATTATAATTGGGTTGTTCCCTTGTTGCAACCCGCCGCTCCAACCCTTCCGATCAGGGCACCCGCCCAATGCCCCATTCGGTAGGATTCACATAAGCTATTCATTGCCCCATGTTTGCCGCGCGTTTAGTGGTAAAAATGCCCGTTTCTAATAAAAACCACAATATGTTGTGGCATCCCCTTGACACATACCCCTTGGATTGCCTATCTTTCTCCTCGACCCAAAGGGTTGATAGAGCCGTTATTATTCGTAAACACGTGGTGAGCAAGGGGGAAGACTATGTCGGGAAACAAGGGGCAGCCGAATGCCGCATTTGATGGGTTTAAGAAACGTTCAGGACTCATCGTCCCGTTTAGCTGGCAAAAAATCGAATTGGCGATCGACCGGGCGGTCGATGAGGTTTCGCGCAAACATTCGGTAGCCAAAAACGAAGGTCTTGCCTCCAAGGTGGCGGGCCAGGTGCTTGAACAACTCTCCACCCCGCAAAGCGAATTCTTTGTCCACCCCGATGAAAATGGAAGACGCACACCGCAGATCGAGGATGTGCAGGACCTGGTTGAAATCCTGCTGGCCGAAAACGGCGAAACCCTTACTGTCGCCGCCTACAAGCGCTACCGCAAGCAACGCGAAATGGCGCGCCGCAATATTCGCGTACGCAGTGCCGCCACCGGTAAAGTCGACGTCACCGATGCCAGCCTCCTGCTGGTTGAATCCTCCACTAGCAATATCAATCTCCCGTGGGACCGCAAGCGCATCGTCACGCAGATCCTCGACAAGACCGACCTCTCCGTCGAGCTGGCCATCAACGTGGCCAAAAGCGTTGAAAACCGCATTATCGCCAGCGACATGACCATCATCAACACCACGCTCATCCGCGAGCTGGTCAACAACGAGCTAATGGAACGCGGATTTTCGCACCAGTTGCGCGACCTTTCCCTCTACCGAGTCTCCAAGGACTACCTCGAAAGCCTGATGTTCACCAAATCGACCGAAAACTCGAACATTGTGAACAACAACCCCGAAGCGGTGAACATGGGCATTGCCGAACTCGTCCTCAAGCAGTGGGCACTGGATACCATCTTCAGTCCCGAAGTGAAGCGCGCACACGACACCGGCGCGGTTCATGTGCACGACCTCGGCTACCCGACGCGCGTCTACTGCTCGTCGCACTCCATCGAATACATCAAAAAGTATGGACTGACCGGCCTGATCAACCTGAACACCGAATCGAAGCCGGCGCGCTCGGCCTCTGTGCTGACCGGCCATCTCAACACCTTCCTCGCCTCGATGCAGGCCAACTATGCCGGCGCACTCGGCATCGCCTACATCAATATTCTCTACGCCCCGTTCCTCGTCGGCATGGATAAAAAGAAGCTCAAGCAAGTGGCGCAGGAGCTGGTCTTCAACGGATCGCAGAACGCTTTCTCGCGCGGAGGCCAGACGCTGTTTCTGGACTTCAACATCCACACCGGCGTTCCGAGCTACCTCAAGAAGGTTCCGGCGATCGGCCCCGGCGGCCACTACCAACTGCGCCTCAAGGACGGCACCATTGCCGAGCTGACCGAGGAACTACGCGACGAGCTCGATGCCAGCGGATACAAAATGATGGATCTCTACCATGACGATCCCATTGAGGGAAAACGCCTTGTCCTGCGCGAGCTGCCCGACGAAACCGAAGGCATGGTCTTCGACCCCGCCACCGTCGCCAACCTCGCGGAGCGCGGTGAACGAATCGTCACCTACAGCGACTATACCCAGGAGTCGCAGGACTTTTGCCGCGCCCTGCTCCAGGTCTTCGGCGACGGCGACGCCAATGGCCGCATCTTCGAGTTCCCGAAGTGCGACTTCCACGTCTCCGACGAAACCTTCGAGGATCCTGCCCAGTTCGCGATCTATCAAGAAGCCTGCGAGCTCGCCAGCAGGAATGGCTCAACCTATTTCATCTTCGACCGCGACGAAGTCACCCTCTCCGCCTGCTGCCGCCTGCGCACGACGATCTCCGACAACCGGATGCTCCAGCACCCCGAGTGCATGCGCTTCTGCGGTTTCCAGAACGTTACCATCAACATTCCGCAGGCCTCCTACCGCGCGGCCCGCACCGGCGGCGACATCATGAAAAACTTCTACGAGGAAATCGACCGCACCATGGAGCTCGCCGTCGACGCCCACCTGCAGAAGAAAATCAAAGCCGCCGAAATGATCAGCGGCCCCGGCCATCCGCTCTGGCAGATCGGCAAGGTTTCCAACGATGGCAAGCCGTATGTCGATCTCGACTCCTGCACCTACATCCTCGGCCTTATCGGCGTGAACGACGCCGTCAAGTTCCTCATCGGCCAGGAGCTGCACGACTCGAAGGAAGCGCAGCGCCTCGGCCTCAAGATCGTTGCGCACATGTACACCAAGGCCAAGAAGCTGGCAAAAAAGCACAACCTCAAGTTCACCCTCGAGGAATCGCCCGCGGAAAGCGCCGCCCGCCGCCTCGCGAAATCCGACATGATCTACTTCGCCGAGGAATCCAAAGAGACCGTCAAGGGACCGAAGGATGCGGAATACTACACCAACTCGATCCACCTCGCCGCCGAAGCGGATGTTTCGATGGTCGACCGCATCATCGAGCAGTCCAAATACCACAGCCTGATCGAGTCGGGTGCCATCACGCACTGCTTCATCGGCGAGGAGCGCCCGGATGCCGAGTCCATCGCGCACCTGATGACCGAGGTGTTCCACCGTACCCAGTCCGCGCAGGTTTGCGTGTCGCCGGAATTCACCTTCTGCGAAACCTGCAACCACCAGACCCGCGGCCTGCTCGAATCCTGCCCGGAATGCGGCTCCGCCGACGTCGTCGGCGAAACCCGTGTGGTCGGCTACTTCAGCAAGATCCAGAACTGGAACAAGTCCAAGCGCTACGGCGAGCTGCTCGCCCGCCACGCCGGCAAATACAACATCATGACCGCCGAAGACGAAATGGAACCGGCACTCGTAACCGCTGAGTAGGGGAAAAACAATGGCTGCAAAATATCAAATCACAGTATTCGGCAAACAGGGCTGCGACAAGTGCCATACCCTCAACCAGCGGCTCGACAAGCTGCTGGCCAAGGAGGACTACAGCGCATTCGGCAAGCTCTACTGCGACGTTGAAACCATCGACGGCCTCGTGGCCTTCGCCGAGGCGGAGTGCATCAACCCCGCGCGCATTCCCGCCATGCTCGTATCCGAGTGGAGCACGGACGCCGACGAGTATGTGCCGGTCGGCACCAAGCAACCCGGCGCAAAGGATGGTGTCTGCAACAAGGCCAAGCTGTATCAATACCTCGGCCTGCAGACCGACTATTCCGATGCCGGCAAGGGGCTTATCACCCCCAAGATGATCCAGTCGGTCCTTGCCGAAGCAACCGCATAGATTTCCACCCCCCGATCCGCTAGGCGCGACCTCCTCCCTCCGCGCCTGGCGGATCAACTTTTTCAAATGCTGTCGCAGACCCATAAATCGGAAATCAGCAATCGGAAATCGGAAATCTCTTCCGTTTTCGCCTATCTCGAAAAGCCCTCGATGGTGGACTACCCGAGGCACTTCGCGGCGGTCTTCTTCATTAGCGGCTGCGGGTTTACCTGCGGGTTTTGCCACAACGCCGCGCTGATGGGAAAAAAGCAGGCCGGACTTTCCTTGGAAAAACTCGAAGCCGCCTGCACCAAATTCAAGAAGGATTGGGTCAACGGCGTGGTCATCACCGGCGGCGAGCCCACTTGCGGGAACGACCTCGTCGAACTGCTTCGCTTCTTCAAGGAAAAATTTGGTTTTGCCGTCAAGCTCGACACCAACGGCTCCAACCCGCAGCGGCTCGCCGAATGCCTGCCGCTGGTCGACTATGTCGCCATGGACATCAAGTGCGGGTTGAGTGCCTACCCCGAATTCGTCGGATTCGCGGACATTGGAAAAATCCAGCGATCCATCGACCTCATCCGCACCGAAGCCAAAGACTACGAATTCCGCACCACCATCATTGAAACCGTCCACACCGACGAACAGATGGACGAAATCCGGAACGCCGTCAAAGGCTCCAAGCGCTACGCCATGCAAGCCTTCATTCCGCGCGACGAGCTGCCCGGCGAAAAATACCGTACCCTCCCCCGCACCACCGCCGCCCGCCTCCACGAGCTGAAAGATCGCATGGCCAGCTGCGCCGACGAAATTCTTCTCCGCGGCGCATAGCGTTCCTCGGCCCGCGTTAGAAATAGGTTTCCCATGCCAGCTTTGCAAGGGTGGCCGCGACGACGGAGAGAAAGAAAACCCGGATAAAACGGGTGCCGCGCGCAAGCACAAGATGCGACCCGAGGAATGCGCCGGCAACCTGCCCCGCCCCCATCACCAAACCGGCAACCAGCAGGACATTTCCTCCAAGCATAAAAAAAGCGAGTGCCGTGAGATTGCTCGTGAAATTCATCACCTTGGTATGTGCGGTGGCCTTTTTCAGGTCGAAACCCAGCCCGGAAACAAAAGCAATTGCCCAGAACGATCCGGTGCCTGGGCCAAAAAACCCATCGTAGAATCCAAGCAGCAGACCGAAGAGCAGATAAAACAGGCGGGGCGGAATCCGATGCGGTTGATGGGCCATGCCAAGTTCGGGACGGCAAAGCATATACAGGAAAATAGCCACCAGCAGTAGCGGGATGATCTGGGTCAGGAGATCCGCCGAGACCGTCTGGACCGCCAGCGTCCCGAGCAAGGCACCCAGTGCGGTACATGAAATGCCGCCCACCAGATTGCGCCAGCGAACCATTCCGCCCCGGCGATAGTTCATCGCCGCAGTGAAACTCCCGAATACCGCCTGCAGCTTGTTTGTGCCCAGCGCAAGGTGCGGCGGCAGCCCAACCGCCAGCAGCGCCGGTACCGTAATGATCCCTCCGCCGCCAGCAATCGAATCCACAAATCCGCCAAGAAAGGCCGCGCCGAACAGCACGAAAAGGGCGGGTATGGAAAGTTCCGTCATTTTAGTTCCTTCACTTCTAACTTCTCGCCATTATGCGTTCCTTAGCGAACCACCCTTATCCTGCTCGTTTAACCACGCGCTCCCCGTTCAAATGAACTCTGGTTTTAAAAGAGGGGACTCGAAAAAGCCAATGAAATCCACCGGCCTCCCCCGCAGCGTATCGTCCCTATTGCGGGATGTACGAAATGAAATCGAAAGGTCTGGGCACAAAAAAACCCGGCTTGGCCGGGCTTTCACACTTCGTCGCTGAAGACGGGGCTACTGGGCGCCCATTTCGTTCAACAGATCCAGCGCGGATTTATCACCGCCTGCGGCGGGCGCACTCGCTTTTCCCGGACCCACCGTGTCGTCGAGCGTGTTCAGGTTGTCCTCAAATTGTTTCCATCGTGCCTGCAGAACCTTATACGCGGTCTGCAGGTCTGCAAGGTCCGTAGCAACTTCGTCGGCGTTTTGCTGCGCACTCACGACTTTGGACTTTTCAGAGGAAAGGTCGCCTTCAAGCCTGTTAACCTTGGCTGTTTCACTCGCCAGCGCACTCGAAGCCTCCGCAACGGCTGCCTTTGATTTCGTGAGACGCTCGGCAGCATTTTCCAACTCGATGCCCGCTTTGCGCACCTTGGATTTCTCCGCATCCAGCTTCGAATCAAGCGCCGCGACATTTCCCTTCAATGTTTCGATTTCCGCCATTTTAGCGTTAAGGTCGTCGACTACCGCCTGATGCTCCTCTTTCGGAATACCACACCCGGTCAACATGGTCACTGCGCATCCCACTACTGCCATCATTGCTATTGCTTGCTTCTGCATCTTCATCTCCTAGTTAGTGTGTGAAATAATTCTACCCCTCAGAACCATGGTACTATATCCAAGCCTGCGATGAATTCAACCCCTCTGAAGAAAAATAATTCCATTGGAATTGGTTCTGCATCAGATCAAATCGCAAGCTTCTGGCGGCATCCAATGCCGCTCCTTCCCATCCCACTTCACGTTGCACCCGATCGGGTTCGTTACCGGCACGCTCACGGGCTGCCCCGCCAGATGCTCGGTGAGTGCGTCAACCAGCTCATGGGTAGTCGATGCTTCCCATGCGCGGGGATTGTCGATGGCGCGTCCGGTGTAGACCAGCTTGCGGCCCTCGTCGAACACATAGAAGTGCGGCGTGCACAACGCGCCGTAGGCTTCCGCAACATCTTGCGGCTCGTCATGGAGATAGATCCATGGAAACACGAATTTCTCCATGCGTGCAACCATGTGTCCGAAGCTATCCTCTTCGTAGGTGTTCTTGCTGTTGGAATTGATCGCCACGAAACGCACCCCTTGGTCGGTAAACTGCTCCGCGATGGCACGCGTGCTTTCATCCGACCCGATCACATAGGGGCAATGGTTGCAGGTAAAGAAGACCACCAACACCTTCGCATCGCCAAAATCCTCCAGCGCATAGGTGTTTCCATCCGTCGCCGGCAGGCTGAACGCAGGGGCCCGCTCCCCGATTTGCAGTGTAAATGCCATAACAAAACCTCCAGTCCAATTGAGGGGTTTTCGCCGAATCCCTACCTAAAGGCAAACCCTATCGAGACAAAACAATCAAGCCCACACCCGGCAGGCCTTTAATTGGGTATATCCATACTTTGAATACGTATTTAATTGTGCTGTGGTGCGATCAAACTTTCCGGTTTTCGTGCGTTGAAGTTTCCTTTATGTCCCTGTTTTCGAGCCAATGTGTCTCAAACCCCGAATCTTGGCACGATTTCAATGCGCCAAGAACCTCCGTGCCATACTAGTGCGATC
>DAOVNC010000339.1 GCA_030630445.1 Kiritimatiellales bacterium
CCGAAGATGCCGCTGAAAAAGCTGCAGGTGAAGATGAAGAAGCCGACCAAGCCCAAGTCGACCGCGAAGATTACCGCCATGGTCCCCAAGCTCGATCTGCACGATATCCAGTTCCCGGATCTAGCCTCCAGCGGCATTGGAGCGGGCCTGAGCGACGGCGGCGAGGTGGTTGGCTTCGGCGACATGCCCACTTTTGACGACGGTCCCGGGATTTTTGGCGACCAGATCGATATTGGCAACAATCTGATGGGGACCCTCTACGACTTCAAACGCCGTCGTAGCGGCGGAACGATGATTTTAGACAGGGAGGGGTTTATGGCCGCAGTCGGAAAATTTACCCGGGGTGGGTGGAACACCGCTGCTCTGGCAAAATACTACCGTGCGCCGAAAAAACTCTACGCCACTTCGATCATGGTGCCCCCGATCCATTCGGCGTTCGCTCCGGGCGAGTTCAACGAACCCGACATGGAGGGCTTTCAATGGATTGTGCACTACAAGGGGAAGCTGGTGCATCCAGAGGCTATCAAGTTCCGGTTCTGGGGGCATGGCGATGATATTATGCTCATTCGGGTAGATGGAAAGGAAGTGCTCAATGCCTCTTGGGCCGGCAATGAGCATTATTATTCCGACTGGACGTCCAGAGGGGCGAATAGCGGCACGTACTATATGGGCAACTCGACCGCGGTGGTCGGGGACTGGATTACCTTGGAGCCCCACACGCCGGTCGACACATGGAAGTGCTGATCGGGGAGGAGCCAGGCGGCGTATTCTGCGCCATGCTTGTCGTTGAAGTCGAGGGGGTAGACTATCCGATGAACAAGTTTGGCGGCCCTATCCACCCGATATTCAAGACGGCAGAACCGAGTCCGGACCTTATTGACGCGATCTACTACAACCTCTTCCCCGGCGAGGCAAGCGTAACCAACGGACCGGTTTTCTGCGACTACTGAGGCCCATCATGAAGCAACGGAGACCAACAGGCAGGTTTTGGAAAAAGAGCGGGATGAGAAGCATTTTGTTTTTAGTCGGAGGCTTGACGTTGTGCGTCGGCATTTGCGCCGATGCCCGGATGTGGACGTCCACCAATGGCGCTACGTTTGACGGCGAATTCGTTATCATCATCGGGGACAAGGTCGTGTTGCGGGATGCTCAGGGGAAGCAGCGAAAGATTCCGCTGGACCGGTTCTCGGAAGAGGATCGGGCTTTCATCATGGAGGTGGGAAATCCGATAGAGCTCGATATCGAGTTTGCGAGGAAAAGCAATCAATACCGTTTTCCGCAGAAGAGGGAATACATGGGATCCGATACCCTTCCCGGGGGTATCGACTATGTCTTTACCGCCAAGATCAAGCAGACTTCTTCCGGTTCCTACACCCATGAATTGCAGGTCGAATTTTTTGCGATTGGCGAGGAGATCGATGGCAACAACTATATCCTGCTGGATCGCCAGGAAAGATCCTTCATCCCCGGCGAGCAAAAAGACCGATCCTACCGGTTCAGTGGCCGCGAGGTTCGCCTGTACGACTATGAATTTCGTGCAGACGGAAGGCGGGGTCAGCGCTACGGGGGCTATATGGTGGTAATCACCGATCCGCACGGGAAGATCATTGCGCACAAATCCTCGTACAACTGGATGTTTGGAAAGTTGGAGGCGCTGAAAAAGCTCCCTCTCAATTGCCACTTCGATAAAACCTGCACCCGGGTCTTTCCTCCCCGTCCCAAGGTGGGCTTCCAGAACGACCAGCGCAACTAATGCAATGCAATCCCGAGTGAGCCGGGTGAAACGGGCGGCGTGTTGCAGGAGTAATACCTTTTCTTTCCATCCCACAACCGCTCGATCGGGTTGAGTTCGGGGCTGTAGGGTGGAAGGAGATCAGATGAACCCGCTTCGGGAGGCCTGGATCCCCCGAAATCGACGAAACCCCGGTTTCCGGTGAAAAGCCCCGGCCTTTGCCGCACCAGTCGCAATATGCACGGGCAGCAGGAATCACCCTGTTTGCCATGAACCTTTTTTGGATCATTCCATATTTCTGTGGAGGACGGTTGCTTTGTAGAAGTGATGCCCGTCCTCTTCTCTTCCTCTTTCCCTCCTTGCCGCAGAACAGTCAAGAACACACATATACAGGACTATTAACTTGTAAAATAGTTAACATGCATGTCTTATACAAAATATGGCAACCAAGGAAAAAGGGGCGAAGTGCACGCGGCCCACGGCGAGGGTTGGCCTGCCGGGTGCGGTGGCGTTTAGCCTGCTGATCCATGCGGGTCTGTTCCTGTTGGCCGGGGCGTTGGTGGTGTTCAATCCCACTCCGAAGAAGGAGGTTCCTTTTAAGCCGCCCCCGTCAATCAGGTGCCCGAAAATGCCGTTGCGCAAGCTGAAGGTGACGCTGAAGAAAAATTCTAGGCCCCGATCGAGCGCACCCATTGTCGCGCCGGTCACGCGAATCAACCTGTCTGACATCCAGTTGCCGATCCTGGCCGGCAGCGGTTTGGAGAACCGGTTCGCCGACGGGGGAGTCGGGGGCTTCGAGAATATGCCCGGCCTTGACGATGCGGGGGGTGTTCTGGGTTCCGGGCAAACGATTGGCAACGATCTGGAGGGGACGTTCTACGACTTCAAGCGGAATCGGCGCGGCGGGTACACGGGTGCGGGCAACCGGACCTATAAGGAAAAAATAAGGTATTTCATGCACTGCGACTGGAAACCCTCCGCATTGTCGAGCTTCTATCGGTCGCCCCGGAAGATTTATGCCACGATGATTGTGGTGCCACCCTGCTCCTCGGCCGTTGCCCCGGCCGCCTTTGGCGAAGATGGTGCCATGGGCCGCTATTGGATGATCCACTACAAGGGGGCGCTTGTGCATGGCGAAGACATTGTTTTCCGTTTCTGGGGGAGCGGGGACGAGGTTTTGTCGGTTCGGGTGGATGGAGAGGTCGTGCTGGCCGCCTGCTGGGACACGGTTCAGATGGAGATGGTGGGGGATCTTTGGCAAACCCATTCGACCCGGTCGCGCCGGTACTACATGGGCAATAACCGGGCGGTGGTGGGCGACTGGATCACGCTCGAGGCAGGCGTTCCGCGCGAAATGGAGGTGCTGCTTGGCGACAACGGCGGCGAGGCCTGTGCAATGCTGGCCGTCGAGGTGAAGGGCGTGGAATATGAGCGCAACCGGCAAGGGGGTCCGATCCTCCCGGCCTTTAGGACGTCGGTGCCGTCGCGGGGCCTGTTGGATGCCATCTACAAGGATCTCCCTGTTGGCGAAATATGTTTAACAAACGGCCCGGTCTTCAGCGACTACTGACGCGCGGGGCTGGCTAAAGGGGAAAGGAAGAGAATGGGACGCGGCGCGCTATTGATGGTCATTCTGGTCTCCTGCCTTTCCATCGGAGCCGAAACGCGAACATGGACGCTGGCGGACGGGCAGGAATTCGAATCGGAGTTTGTGTGCGTTATGGGCGACAAGGCCGTGCTGAAGGATTCCTCGGGAGAAAAGGTGAAGATCAAGTTGGCTCGTCTCTCTACCGGGGATCGGATTTTTATTGAACTGGCCAATCCGCCCCGTCTGGAAATCTCCTTTAGAAGAAAGTCCGATCAAAAGCATTTTTCATCCCGCTTTAGCACGACCCTGCTGCCTGAAATCAAGATCAATACGTTCGGGATCCGGATCAAGCAGCAAAGCGCAGGCCCATACAACCATGAGCTGCATGTCGAATTCTTCGCCATCGGAAAAGAGCGTGCCGGCGGCCGGTTCATCCTGCTCGACCGGAAGGCGGGTTCGTTTACCCCCACCCGGGAGAATCGGCGTTCGCACGAGTTCTGGGGCAGGGCGGTGGAACTGGACAAATACGAAATATTCTACATCGACCGGCCGCGGGGAAAAAAATATGAAGGGCATTTGATTGTTGTCACCGACACCCGGGGCGAAGTGGTCGCCACCCAGACCACCCATGGTTGGCTGCTGGAAAACCTTGAAAACCTAA
>DAOVNC010000299.1 GCA_030630445.1 Kiritimatiellales bacterium
CCTGCCCGACCAGCCCCCGCCCCGAATCGAAGAGCTGAAAAAGAAATGTAGTGCAGACCTTCGAGCGAAAATCTAGCAAACAGACCACTTTTACCCGCGAATAGCGAAAGACGGGTTAGCGACGGAGGGAAGCCGGATAGTGTATTTTGACCCATTGCTCCTTGAGACTGATCAGTCCCTGCCCTTCGAGCCACGCATTGCCCATCCCCATATTGGTCGCCAAGGTGCGCGATAGTTTCCAGTAGCCTTTCCGGCTACTGACGACCATCTTGGATTGCTTGGTTGCTACACCGAGCTTGCGTAGCGCTACACCCACAAGGTGAAGAAAACACAGGGTCGCCAATGATTCAGGCCAGCATTTTGGCAGAGGATTTTAGACTCAAAGAGAGTGGATCGAATCGATTTATTGCTCCGGCAGTTAAATGTCGAGAATGTGCGGACTTGATTTTAACCGCGATAGAACGCATAGAACGCAAAAAAAACAGGAGGATAGGTATCTTTGTGTTCCTTGCGTTCTATCGCGGTTAATCCCAATATTCAGCCGCCGGATCTCTAGGCTCCTAACAGAACACTGACGATGTCGGTGGCAGAGAAGGCCGGGCTTCCTGAAGGGCAGAAGCGGCCGACACCGGCCAGGTCGTCTCCCATGGTGACCAGACATTTTTCATCGGTTCCATCCGGCAGGATCTGCGGCATTCCGACGTTGGCGATGAGCGCATTGCACAGGCATACGCGGCCCACCGTATCCGCTTCGAGTCCCCCCTTGGCGACATATGCGGCCACGGGTTCGGCGGGGCAGCGATAGCCCACCTTTCCGTCGGAACGACGGTAGGGTTCGCGCAGGAAACCGAGATCGCACACCCGACGACGCTGCAGGTATACGGTTTCGTCGGACAGGCTTCCTTCCAATTGCGCAACCTTGAACGGGAAACCCGTGGGTGATGCAAGGGGATCGGTGACGACTTTCACGTCACCGGCGAGCGCGCTGCGGATCAACTCGTGCCGAACCCGGGATAGCAATCCAGACTCTTCGCAAAGCGCAAAGGCCGTCCCAACCTGTATTCCGCTCGCCCCTTCCGCCAACGCCTGCTGCAAGCCTTCCGGCGAGCCAACCGATCCGGCGAGCCAGAATGGCAACCCCATATCGCGGAACGCCGAGAGTTTTGCGAAGTCGCGCTGCCCATAGATGGGTTCACCACTGTCGTTCAATACCGTCCGCCCGCGCGGGGGCGCATTGTGCCCGCCAGCCAGATTGCCCTCGACGATGAAACCGTCGATCGGGCCGGACGCTTTGCGCAACAGAATCGAAGCCAAAGTTTCGGAGGAAACGATCGGCAGGAAATCCGGTATGGTCAGAATCGACGGCAAGGAACCTTCCTCGATAAAGTGCGCGGGATCGAAAATCTGGTTGTAGGTCTCCCGCCCTCCGTTTTCACAGGGAATGGGAACAGGATACTCGGCCGGTTCGTGCCGCGACAGGGCACTCAACACGCCGGGAATCGCCAGGGGAATCCCCGCGCCCATGACGACGACGGCCACTCCGGCCAGCAGCGCGCCGTAGATCGCGGGCAGATGCGGCATCTGGATTTTTTCAAGATAGTTGATGCCAACCGGATTGGAGTGACCTTCCCGCGCCAGGGAAACCTCCACATAATTTCCCACAATGCTAAGCTCCTGCGGCTCGCGCCGTCCTTCGAGGGTATGCATGGGAAGAGTCCGGTACGGGGCGTCTTTGGCCTTTCCGCCGGGAATAAACAGGGTATCGAGAACGCGCTGGGCCATGCCGGGAAAAGGGAAATGTTCGAGTACCCGGCGGATGTGGCCGCCGGGGTCGCCATCCTGGAGCCGCCGCGCGACCACCTCGTCGAGACCGGTTCCGGAGACTACGCCGAGCTGGCCAATCCGCGAAACCGCCTGCGCAAGCCGCCAGTTCGAGACGCTCGCTCCCATTCCGCCTTGAATAATTTTGGGGGGTACAATTTTCATAATCGGGCGAACTATGGTGGGCGTGCCTGAAAATAGCTATGACAATCTCATAAATATAGGTGATGCGGAATCCGTGTTTTCAACCCACACAATGACGCTCGAAATTCCTAAGGGAATCGTCCGTGTGCGAAATTCCAATGCGCCCCTTCATAAAAGGTTGCATTTCCCGCCTGTCCATTTCATACAAGTTTAGGCGTTGATTCTACAAGACATTGATCCGGGCAGGCTTTAGGTTGTGTGGCGCTAAACGCAAGAAAGTCCCATTCCTCGGAACGAATCGGATTAAGGGGAAAGCCTTTCAATTTTGATTGAAAGATTCCGCCGTATTGAATATAACGGGGTTTGTTATTTAATTTCACAAATAGTCTAGGGGAATTGGTTATGGAAGTGAACAGAACACAATTTATGCAGTCGGCCATGGCGGCCGGAACCCTGCTGGCGGCGCTGAAGGCGCGAGCGGTGGAAAATGCCGGGCTGGCAGCAAAGAAAAATCCGAACCAGCTTAACATTGCACTGATCGGCGCGGGGGCGCAGGGGCGCATCCTGACCGAGTCCTGCCTGCGCATTCCAGGCATCCGCTTCAAGGCGATCTGCGATATCTGGAACTATTCCCAGCGCTATTCGGAGCGCTACCTCAAGAAATACGGCCACGAGGTCAATGTCTACGAGGACTATCGCGAACTGCTAGCCAACGAAAAGGATCTCGATGCAGTCATCGTGGCCTCCCCCGACTGGCTGCACGCCGAGCACGCCAACGCCTGCATGAACGCCGGACTGCATGTCTACTCCGAAAAGGAAATGTCCAACTCGCTCGAAAAGGCCGCCAGCATGGTGCATACCGCTCGGGAAACCGGAAAGTTGCTACAGATCGGCCACCAGCGCCGCTCCAACCCGCGCTATATCCACGCCATCGAAACATTGATCCACGAAGAAAAACTATTGGGCACCGTGACCCACGCCACCGCGCAATGGAACCGCGCCAAGGCCGACGACATCGGCTGGCCGGCAAAATACGAGATCGACGCCGCTACGCTCGATAAGTATGGCTACAACTCCATGACCGAATTCCGCAACTGGCGTTGGTACAAAAAGTATGGCGGCGGCCCGATCGTCGACCTCGGTTCGCACCAGATCGACCTCTTCGAATGGGTCTGGGAAACCAACCCGAAATCCGTAATCGCCTCCGGTGGAAACGATTTCTACAAACACCGCGAGTGGTACGACAACGTGATGTGCATCTATGAATACGACACGCCCGACGGCACCGCGCGTGCCTTCTATGAAACCCTCACCACCACCGGCCACCGCGGATTTTCCGAAGCGTTCCGCGGCACCAACGGAACCATCGAGATTGCCGAAGTCCCGCAGCGCGGCAACTCCGCCCTGCGCGAAGCGCACGCCCCTGAATGGGACGCATTCGCGGAAAAAGGCCTCATCAAAAAGGTCGCCGCGCCGATTAATAAATCGTCCACCAAAAACGTGGCGGTCGATGTGCGCGTAACCGCCGAAGCCGGCGCGTGGCCGCTGCCAATCGATCTGACCAAACCAGCCCACCAGCCGCATCTGGAAAACTTCTTCAACGCCATCCGCTACGGCACCGAGCTCAACTGCCCCGGCGAAAAAGGCTACGAAACCGCCGTCGCCGTGCTGGCCGTCAACCGCGCCGTCGCCTCCAGCCAGCGTATTGAATTCAAACCTTCGGACTTCCACGTATGAAAACACGACTGCTGATACTTCCAATCCTTGGAACGGCGGTATCTGTTTTCGCGAATCACTTCGATGGAAGCAGAACCCTGCCGGTCCACCGGATCCCGCTGGCGGCCGAAGACGGCCAGACGATTATTTCAACGGTGCCCAATACGATGCCGTTTTCGGCCAGAATGACCTGTGGCGCGTGCCACGACTATGAAGCTATTCATGGCGGAACGCATTTTGGAGGCGCCGGCGAAGGCCGTGCCACCGAACCGTGGATCATGGTCGATGAAAAGTCCGGCACCCAGGTTCCCACCGAGCGCATGAACCTTTCCGCATGGGAATTCACCAAGCGCTTCGGCAGCCATCTGCCCGGCGGCGGTGTTAGCGACCCGGTCGACAAGCTGGCCGACCCCGACGCCCGCTGGGAAATTTCCGGCGGCCTCGAAATGAACTGCCTCGCCTGCCACAACAACTCGCACCGTCAGGACATGACCGAATGGGCCAAGCAGATTGGCCGCGAAAACTTTCGATGGGCCGCGACCGCCGCATCCGGCATGGGCGAGGTGGGCGGCATGGCCTCGCGCCTGCCCGACTGGTGGAATGTCTATATGGGCGAAAACCCCGACGACCAGGTCTTTGCCGTTCCGCCATCCGTCGACTACGACCCCGCGCAGTTCGATTCCAAGCATCGGATGTGGTTCGACATCGGCAAACCGCAGGACAATAACTGCCTGCACTGCCATTCCGCGCACCCCGTCGGCGCGCAGCGCTTGGATGTGCCCGGCGATGTGCATGCCGCCGCCGCGCCC
>DAOVNC010000262.1 GCA_030630445.1 Kiritimatiellales bacterium
CCTCCTGCCCAAAAACAGTGGATTTTCGGTGCAAACGCCGCCAAAACCGCAAAGAAGGAACCTTTATGGATAATCTCTTCAAGAAAACACTCCAAGTCGAGGGGTTTTGCAAAAGGCTCATAGGTGTTGTAGGCAACGAGGTAGAGGGCGACTGTGGCTGCGGCGATGAGCAGTGAATTCATAGGTTCTTTTTAGCGGTTGCCGCATAGGGCGGAAAGCTTTTTTATCCCGTGTCGGTTTTCCGGTTTAAAACGCATTTAAAAATGGTTCCCCGAGATTTTTCACTATCATACTGAATATTGGCGCTGATATTTTCTGCCCGCTGGCGAATGAGTTTCAGGCCGAGGCCCTCGGAGGCTGAATCCGGCATCGGGAGGCCGTCGTTGATGATTGTTAGCGAGAGGGTTTCATCATCCAACTCCAGGTGAATGCCGATATGGGAGGCTCTTCCGTGCCGGAGTGCGTTGGTTACCGTTTCGTGTGCGATACGGTAGATGGGCAGGGCGATCTGTCTTGGGATTTCCCGGTGCCGGTCGCTGATGTTCACCGAGAACCGGGTGCCGGTGGTTTCTTCCAAGTCCGCGCACATTTCATGGAGCGTCTGTTTGATCCCGGCTTCCATGATGGTTTGTAGCGAAAGTTTCCTGGTCAGGTTTTCGACCTGTTCGATGTTTTGCTCGGCAATCCTCACCAGCTTGACGGCATCGACCGCTTGAGGCGCATCGGTATAGGTGAGGAAGTTCATCAGGGTCTCGCTGTGATAGAGCAGTCCGGTCAGTTGGTGGTTCACGATGTCGCAAAGTTTTTCCGATACTCTGGCGCGTTCGGCTTCGGCGTGGTTTATTATGTATTCGGTGATTTCCTGTAGTTCTTTGGTTCTCTGCCGAATGCGGTTTTCCATGTTTGCCGTCAGTTCAAGCGTCTTCTTGCGATTGCTTTTCGCTACGGCGATACACAGCACGGCGATCAACTGAGCGGCGAATCCGCCGGGTTCCAGCCCGCTATGCCAACCTTGCAGGTTATCGAGATGGTACATCATCACCAGCATGTTGAAGGGCTGCGAGAGGGCAGAAACCAGCAAGCCAATCCTATAGTTGTACAACCCCGTGGCCAAACCGCAAAGCAGGATGCTCGGTAGCATCACCGATATGCCGCAACAGGGGTAGCCGACGATAGTGAAGGCCATGTAGGCCAGACACGCGGTTCCGAGGAACAAAAATCGATACTTCTCCAGCCGCCGCTCTGCGTGTGCTGCCAGACCGTTCAGCGTGTCATCGAAACGTTGGCCACCTATCTGGATCATTCGGCTTCCTTCC
Source organism: Kiritimatiellales bacterium (assembly GCA_030630445.1). Classification (GTDB taxonomy): domain Bacteria; phylum Verrucomicrobiota; class Kiritimatiellia; order Kiritimatiellales; family Pontiellaceae; genus Pontiella. Next base: position 1,317 of record DAOVNC010000262.1, read on the forward strand.
CGAATACCGTAGAGCATTCCAGTCGGAATCCGCCTTCCGCAGGAGTGGCGATGGCGAGTTTTCCACCGATGGCCTTGACACGGTATTTCATGGCCTTTCCAACGAGATCGGATAAAGGGGGAGGGGGTTGGGTTGTTGTTGTGACTTCAATTTTCATCCGGCAATAATCTTCCCGGACAACGAGCTTGATATCCACGTTCTTTGCCTTGTACTTGTAGATGGCGCAGCAGATGGTTTCATGCGCAATCCTGTACAGATGTTGCGCCGTGGAAACAGGAAGGTCCAGCGTGTTTCCGATGTGCTCCAGACGAAAATTCAACGACGAAATTTCGTTGAAATACGACGTCATTTCTTCCAATGCGGCCCCCAGGGTTGTTTCCGTGAGTTGGATGGGTAGTTGGGATCGGGAAAGTTGTCTAATGAACAGCATGCTGTTTCTGATTCTTTGTGTCATTCTTTCCGCCAAGTCGGCCTCCGAGTGTTGCGCCTCCCTCAGTTTGAAGCTGAGCGCTTCGCTGTGAAGCAGCATACCGGTGAGGTATTGCCCAACACCGTCGTGCAGATCCTGGCCCATTGTGATGCGTTCATTTTCATCATAGTCGATGAGCTGTCGGGTGAGCTTGCCCAATTCGGCAGTCGCATCATCCACGCGTTTCGAAAGGCTTGCTTCCAGTTGGTTGAGTTTATTCTGGGATTCACGCATGAAACCGGCCGAGAGCACGGTGACCATGGAAAGGATGATCCCAGTGGGGTTGTAGGTCAGGAGGATGTCGTACGGATCGCCGGAAACAAGGAAAAGGATCGCGGTGTTGAGCAGGATGAATGGAACAATGGATAGAAGGCCGATTCGAGTGCCATAGAACCAACCGAAAAGGCCGATTAGGGCCACGGTTGAAATCAACACGGAATTAGGCCATCTATCGAAGGTGGCAATAAATAAAGCGGTATAGATCCCTATAACAACGCCCATGAAAACATGTTTGTTCATTCGCACCAAAAAATTATATCAGAGAGAGGGATTCTCTCAATATCTTTCTGGAAAAATGGGACGAATGCCAGGTTTTCTCCGCGGGGAACTATTGGGATTAAATTCCGGTTGCGGCAGATCGGTCGTTTAACTATAGTGCGCGGATTATGAAAAAAACGCCCCTGCACAAACAGCATATTGAACTCGGCGCCCGCATGGGCGAATTTGGCGGATGGGACATGCCCATCCAGTATTCCGGCATCCTTCAGGAGCACCTGCACACCCGTGCAAAGGCAACGATTTTCGATATTTGCCACATGGGTGAATTCGAGCTGTCCGGCCCGAATGTGCTACAGGATCTAGAGGACTTGCTCACCTGCAATATCGCATCGCTGGATATCGGCCAGGTGCGCTATGGCTTCATGCTCAACAACGACGGCGGAACCATCGACGACCTCACCTGCTATCGGCTTGGCACCGACCGCTACATGCTTGTCGTCAATGCCGGAACGCTTGAAGGCGATGCCGAATGGATCAAGGGGCAGATTTCCGCCGATACCACGTTTACGGATCTTTCCGACGAAACCTCCAAGCTCGATGTACAAGGCCCCAAGTCCCGCGAAGTGATTGAAGAGGTCTTCGGTTGCAAACTTCCCGACCTCGGGTTTTTCCGTGCCGAAGAGATTAAGCTGGACGGCGTCACCTGTCTGTTGAGCCGCACCGGCTACACCGGCGAATGGGGCTACGAAATCTATGTGGCCAACGAATTCGCCGCTCCGCTGTGGAACAAGCTCCTCGGGCATGATCTCCTCGAACCGGGTGGCCTTGGCGGGCGCGATACGCTCCGTCTTGAAATGGGCTACCCACTCTACGGCCACGAACTTTGCGACACCCGTACCCCCGCCGCCACAACGCGCGGCATGTTCATCAGCAAGAAGAAAGAGTTTACCGGCTATGCCGCTGTGCAAGCCGACCTCGAAAACCCGAAGCAACTGCTGGTGGCCCTGCGGTTCGAGTCGAAGCGCGCGGCACGCGGCCACGACAAGGTCTTCTGTGATGGCACCGAGATTGGCGAAGTTACCAGCGGTTCCGTCGCCCCCAGTCTCGACGTCGCCGTGGCCACCGCTTTTGTCGATGCCCAATTTGCCGAGGAAGGCCAAACGTTGCAGATTGAGATCCGCGGCAAACGCTTCCCGGCAACCGTCGTAAGCCTCCCGTTCTACAAAGACGGCACCGCCCGAGGATAGTAAACCGCGAATAAACGCGTATCTGATATACGGAATACGCAGTACGTAATAAGGAACTATAATGAAAAAAACACCCTTTTGCGCAACGAGTGAGCAGGATCAGGAGGCGATGTTCCAGAGTTTGGAAATCACCGGTTTCGACGACCTTTTCGCCGCGATCCCCGAAGATCTCCGCTCCGAAACCCTGAATGTTCCCGAAGGCCTCTCCGAAATGGAGATGATGCAGTTTATCCGCAAGCTCGCATCGAAAAACTCCACCGACCTCGTTAACTTTTGCGGAGCCGGGTTCTACGACCACTACATCCCGGCGGCCGTCGATGCACTCTCCAGCCGTGGCGAGTTCTACACTGCCTATACGCCATACCAGCCCGAAGCCTCGCAAGGCACGTTGCAGGCCGCGTTCGAGTACCAGACCGCCATTTGCCGCCTCACCGGTATGGACGTGGCCAACGCCTCGCTCTTCGATGGAGGCACCGCGCTCTTCGAAGGCATCATGATGGCCCTGCGCCAGACACGCCGAAACAAGGTGCTCGTCGACGAAGGCGTCAGCCCTATCTATCGCGCAATGCTCCGTTGCTACACGCAAAACCTTTCGGTCGACTATCAGGAAGTTCCGCTCTCCAAGGACGGCATCGCCGATTGTGCGGCCTATGCCGATGCGCTTGACGACACCGTCGGTGCGGTTATCCTGCAAAACCCCAACTTCTTTGGTTGCCTCGACAGCCTGACCGAGCTGATCGATAGCATCCATGCCGTCAAGGCGCTGGCCATCATGTCGGTTTATCCCACAGCGCTCTCGCACGTTGAAACACCCGGCGCCATGGGCGCGGATATCGTGACAGGGGAAGGGCAGGGTCTGGGGTTGCCGCTTAACTTTGGCGGCCCGTACCTCGGCTTCATGGCCGTGAGGAAAAAATATGTGCGCAAGATGCCCGGCCGAATCGTCGGCGAAACCGAGGATGCCCAAGGGCGGCGTGGCTATGTGCTGACCTTGCAGGCTCGCGAGCAGCACATCCGCCGCGAAAAGGCCACGTCGAACATTTGTAGCAACGTGCAGCTTTGCGCCCTGCGGGCCATCATCTACCTTTCGCTCGTCGGAAAAGGGGGCTTTGTCGACCTCGGCCTCCAGTGCATGGATCGCGCAAGCTATGCATGGGACAAACTCACCGCCATCGACGGCGTCGAGCCGGCATTCGACCGCCCCTTCTTCAACGAGTTCGCCGTGCGGTTGCCGAAGAACGCCTCCGAGGTCGTCAGCTCCCTCGTCGAGCAAGGCATCGCCGCCGGTTTCCCCGTCGGCCGCTACTACACGGGCATGGACAACGTTCTGTTGGTTGCCTGTACCGAAAAACGGACGAAGGAAGAAATCGATATCCTGGCCGCGAAATTAGAGAGTGTGCTGCGTACCGCGTAGTACGTTTATTTTATCGAACCTGAAATACGGAATACGTCTTATGAAACTAATCTACGAAAAATCGTCACCCGGTCGCCCAGGGGTTCCAACGTCCTCGATCAAGCTATCCTCGGCGAGGAAGATTCCGTCGGAGTATCTGCGCAGCGCGCCGGCGGAACTTCCGGAGGTTTCGGAGCCTGAAGTGGTGCGGCATTTCACCGCGCTTTCGCGTTTGAATTTTTCCATCGACACCCACTTTTATCCGCTGGGTTCCTGCACCATGAA
>DAOVNC010000443.1 GCA_030630445.1 Kiritimatiellales bacterium
ACCAGGACCCACTCTGGTTTTACCGGGATCCGGTCCTGGCATAGAGGTTAATGCCATCTCCGGGGCAAACCATCCCATGGAAGATATCTTCGCGTTTTCGGTCGATCACAATTCCTTTGGATTGCCCGGCACGGATGTTGAAAAGGAGGCAATCCTTCCTGCCCCAGGGGATCAACCAGCGGATATTTATTGGTCGGGGTTAACCGGCAATAACACCCTGATGTGGGATGGGGACGGCGCGCCCAATCCCTTATTGGCTCCATCGTTGGGTCTTGTTGAGCAGCCTTCACCCGCCGACAATCTGGACGGGCTGGAACTTCACGGGTTTGTGCCGTCGATCTTCTATTCGCTGGATTTGGCCTCCGCCCCAGGGGGTGCCGCAGATGTTATGGTGGCTCCAGCAAGTCCGGGATACGACGTAGCAGGCGTTTTGTATGCAAACTGGGCGGCACTCGGATTGCAACCTGGGGATGATATTGATGCGCTGGTAGTCTTTGATGACGGCGACGGAATCTACAATAATTTGGATTACATCCTGTTTTCAGTCGCACCAGGCTCATCAGTCGGAGGGTCTGCTGACATTTTCCGTGCAGATGCAATTACTCCGGGCAGCAGCGTGTTTATAACCGCAGGTCAACTGGGGCTCCAACCTTCGGACAACCTCGACGCACTGGACGTGATTCCGGAACCGAATGTGATCGTCATGATTCTTATGTCGGGAGGAGGGATGCTCTTCATTCGCCGTAAATTCATGATATAGGATCGCACCCGAGCCGGAATTCATCCGGCTCGACAGTGGAAACCCCGCCGCCCCGGCGGGGTTTTTTGTGCCGTAGGAGGAACCGTAGCGCGGATATCCGATCCGCGTTCAACTACTCCAGCTCGAGTAACTCGCCAACGGTGACGAACGAGTAGCCGCGATGGCGAAGGATGTCGATGATTTGCGGAACGACGGCAACCGTGGCCGACCGGTCGCCGCCCCATCGTGCAGAACGATAATCGAGCCGGGGCGCACCTTTTTCAGAACGGCATCCCAAATTTTCTTCGAATCCTGCGTCTTCCAATCACCCGCAATAACGTCAGCACTGATATGCCGAAGTCCACGCGCCTTCAGAATCCTTCCCTACCCCGGTGAAAGAAGTCCGTTGGGCGGGCGGAACAGCACAAGGTTGGTTTTCACTCGCTCATACCATTTGCAGCATTAAGCCTCAGACATGAGGTGTAGAGAACGTTTACGCGAGTGAAGCGAGTGAAACGTTGTCTGCGGGACTGATCCTCCGCAGCACCGCTTCCTTTCAGGTAAGCGGTCTCTACACCCCGGGCTGGGTTTTATACCTGTATGTTTTAGGAAATGGCATTGACTCCCGCGAAGGCCATCAACGAAAGAAGCAAGCCGACGAAAAGCAGCACACCCAAGATAGGGAGGCGTTTCATGGCTCACATGTCCAGCACGATTTCGGGATAGACCTGGCCGTCGGCGCCGATCTTAAAGACGTAGATGAGGCCGGGGCGGAGTCGTTTGTAGACGGCGTTGCCGTAGATGGCCTTGATGCCGTGGTCGCGCAGGGCTTCCGGGTCGTTCGCCAAATCCCAGATGGCTTCCCAGAACATTTGCTGTTCGGGCAGTTTAAGGTCGCGCAATAGCCCGGCGTAGCGCTCGGGATGCGTGCCGGGCGTTTCGATGTCGTAGCCTTCGGACGGGTTCATGTTTTCACCGTAGACGCGTCGCCACAAGTAGAGCGAGTGCGCCTTGCCATCCATGACCGCCTGGTCGGAAAAGGTGACGATGAGGGTGTCGAAGTGGACAACGTCGCCTTCGATCTCGTATTCCTTTTCGAGGACGGTGGTGAGGATGTCGCCGCGGGCGGTCTCGACAAACTTGACGGTGGTGAAGAGTTGGCCGTCGCGTTCCTCCTGCTTGACGACCTTGGCAAATCCGATCTGATCCTCGTGCGTGAGGGTGGTGATGGCCTTTTTCAGTTTTTCATTGCTGGCGAGCAGGTCGTGTACGGACTTGGTGCCGTAGAAAAACGTGCCGCCGACAAAGGCGAGCACGATCAACGTCAGCACCGTGGTGATAAATCTGAATATGCGTTTCATGGTTAGGCCGGCTCCAAGGCATGGAAGTCGCGCATGAGGCGGATGCCGCGCGAACCGACATGGATCATGGCGGGGCCGGCCCCATCCATGTGGGCGCTCAGGGTATAGTAGGTGGTTCCGTCGATCTTGCGCAGGTCGTCGGCATGCTGGTGCCCTTGGAAAACCGCCTTGACCTTCCCGGACTTCCGTATCACTTCAAGCACCGACTCATAGTTCCGGACGGAGTGCATGCAGGCAATGTCGACCCGCTGGTGTGACAACACGATGACCGGACCGGAGGCGGCGGAGAGTTGCTCCGCCAACCATTCGAGCTGTTTCGTCGGCACAAAGGAATCCCTCCAGTCAAAGTGGCCATGGTCGTATTCCCTGCCGTTGGGCGAAAAATTTCCATCCATGCAGATAAAGCCGACGCCACCCTGTCTGCAGCAAAAAGTCGACGCCTCATCGCCGCGGCCGAGTGATTCATGGAACTGCGCTTTGGAAAGATGGTCGAGATCGTGGTTTCCGGGCATGTAGCGAACCGTGCCGAGAAACGAGTCGCAGAGCGCGGAAACCTCGCGCAGCAACCGCTTGGCATTCATCTCGCTATCGGCATCGATCAAGTCCCCCATCACCACCAGCAGCTCGGCACCGCCCTGGTTGAGCGCCGCCACCGATTCATAGAGCCGGTTCAGCGCCTCGACACCTCCATCGTAATGAAGATCGTTGAGCAATCCGACCTTGGATTGTTGCGCGTTTTGCATG
>DAOVNC010000037.1 GCA_030630445.1 Kiritimatiellales bacterium
ATGTCCGAACGTTCGGGAGAAAAACAGGGATCCACCGACTCAGCCACAGACAATCCGGCCAACGCCAGCATCCATCCGACAAAGAACAACCGCCTTCGCTGCAACCTCTTCAGAGATCGTCCATCGACTAGGCGAAGGGCGAATTGCTGCCAGCGATACTCGTAGATGCGATCCATGGTTTATGGATATACCTGCTTCGAGCAGAATCCCGAAGGAAAATTTCCCGATTTCTTGAACACCAACGGCGTGCGCTGTTCTCGCTATTTGAATGTCACCACAAGCCCACACACAAAAGTACCCGCCCCGATGATTCGGGGCGGGCACCTCGCTGTAAGCCTTCCATAATCTGGAATGCAAAAACCTCGCCCTCACCGGCGGGTTTTTTTTTGAGGAGGAGTTGGGAAAGGTGACCGGACTTTTTTTTAGAATCCAGATTTTAACTTGCAAGGAGTTAACGTGCGTGTTAACCATGCGACATGGTTTAGGAAGATTACTTCAGGAGAAAAAAATGAGCGACGTGCAGAAATATATTAAAAAAAGAAAGTCCAGCGACCCCGGCTTTGCCAAAGGGTTTGATGCCGGATACGAGCAATTCAAGATTGGGGCGATGCTCAAGATGGCAAGGGAAGAGGCGGGAATGACCCAGGAGGAGCTTGCCAATCGGCTTCATACAAAGAAAACCGCGATTTCACGAATTGAAAACCACGCCGAAGACATCAAACTCTCCACGCTCGAGAATTTCGCCGCCGCACTGGGCAAGCAACTCAAACTGGAGATTGCATAAAAACGAAGCCTAGTCAGCTACGATCCGTAGAGGGAGGGGGAAGTTCCTTAACTGGAGCCGAAAAGATGATGCGCGACGCCAAGATCCTGCAGATCTACGAAGGCACCAACCAGATCCAGCGCGACATCGTCGGCAATTCCCTCGTCAAGGAATACGCCTCGCTGTAAACGTTCCATAATCTGGAATGTAGAAACCCCGCCCTCACCGGCGGGGGGTTTTATACCAAATTAATCTGCATAGAATTGTAACCACGAAATATACCAAATACACGAAAGTGGGTAAACACGGGCATTCTCTTTTCGTGTGATTCGTGTATTTCGTGGTTCACCCAATACGAAATAAGGTAGCTTTGTATTATTTGCCCGAACCCTGTGCCTTTGCTTAAAAAAGATGCCGCACAAAGAGATAGAGGCCCAGGTCGGGAGTGGCATCTGTTACCACCTGTTGCGACATGCCCAGATCAAGTAAGACATTTCCCGGAAGATGCGCCGTGCCACCCGCCAGAAGCTGTACGGAAGAACCCAGTTGCTTGAATTCGCTCTCGTAGAAGGCCGAGTGCATATCCAGTTGCAGTTTGAATTCGAGATGCTTCGTGGCCAGCCAATCCAAAGAGACGCCCCCGTAGCCGGCAAAATGGCGTTGCAGGTCGCGCAAGACCTTTGTGTTTCCCATATAGATCATCCCGCAATTGACGGAAAGAACGGTGTTTATACCGCTTAGCGTTTGGTAGTCGCTATAGGCCAAGCTCATGGATAGATCCGTGCCCCCGCTGCCCAATAGGTATTCGGAATCGCCCGAGGGCAGTTTCAACAGGGGCCGAAGCGCAAGATATCGCTGGGGATGGAGTGATTTGGAAAACAGCGGGATGGCCGCCGAAAACCGGATGTCCCCTAGGCCACTTCGCCTTTCCTTCATCTCAAAATCAACACCAGCTTCGTTGATTTTATAGTGTATTTGGTTTTTATCGAATTGCTCTTGCCGGTCGTTGGGGTAGCCAAACATTCTATGGAATTTCCGAATCCCGGAATCCATATAGCCCCCGCTATGGTCGATGAACGGAACATCGACACCGAGTTCCAGCTTGTCGGAAAACCCATACCGAACCCTGAAATTGTATTGGGCCGTTTCTCCATCCCAGATAAGGGATTCGTCATCATTCTTAATGGCGTTGTTGGAAACGTAGTATAAAAACCCGGCATCGAGCTTTCCCGCCGGCGTTATGGTGCCCGGTTCGGATTTGGGCAGGCCGAAGATCTGCACAAAGGGATTTTGGTTGGCTACATAGATCGGAGTGGCTTGATGGACAGGGGTAGAGTCTTCTGCATAGGCTACGGAACCAACACTGATTATGATTAAACAAAATACTCTTTTCAGGGGGCTAATTATCAATTTCACTGTTTTTTCCTTGGAGAGGGCAGGCCGGGAGCCTGCGGTACGCTATGCGACTAAACAACCATTCCACTAGTTAGCCGGGAACAATAGGCACGCACACTGGACGAAGTCGAGCGGCAGCTACTTTCTTTTACGCGTCCGGATTTCCTCAAATTAAATGCATTTCATGCATGGCAAAACCGAAAGAATGGATTATCTTCAAAAATTCTGAAAATGAGACCCACTTTCCTATGAATCGATTTCGTCCAAGCCGTTTTCGCTGGCGAGCCATGCGGCTCGTCGTCTTGGTATCCATGGCCACCACAGCGGTGCATGGACAAACCAATTCCTGCACAGAACCCATCGGATCTTTTCCCACCAATTCATATTGGACGGCGCTGGAAATCGATCCGGCCATCTACAGCTCTCCCTACCACACATCCCTTTTTAAGCCGCAAAATGGCGAAGACGGCGCACGGGTTTGGTCGCAAACCAAGTCCATGCTTTTCTATGGAGCAGGCGTGGCTCTCTTTTTGGCCGCCCTGCCGGAGTCGGCTACCGGCTGGGATCCGGACAGCGACATCTTCAGCAAGTGGGTGGAAAATGTAACGGCAGGCCCGGTCTGGGATCGCAACAACATGGCATACAACTATATCGGCCACACCTACGTGGGCGGAGTGTACTATCAGGTGGCGCGCAAATCCGGCTACCGGCAGTGGGATTCCTTTGTCTATACCGCCCTGATGTCGACCTTCTACTGGGAATACGGCATCGAGGCCTTTGCCGAAGTGCCTTCGATCCAGGATCTGGCCGTCACCCCGCTTCTCGGCTGGGTCTACGGGGAATGGGCCTACCAAACCGAGCTAGGGATTCGAGACAGGGGCAACAAGGTGGTGGGTTCGAAGATACTGGGCGAAACCTCCCTGTTCTTCCTCGACCCGATCGACTCCCTCGGCCGCGGGGTCAACCGGGTCGTGGGACGGCGGTGGGTCAAATCGGGATATGGATACTTCACCTACACGGCAACGCCCGACGGGGAAATCACCGACCACACCGTCTATCTCAACATGAACTTCCCCATCGGCGGAAGCAACCAGCCTGAAGAGGAGCGCGACGTCCGCCATTTAGAAATCCGAAACGACCCGGTCGACACCGGAATCGTTGGCATCGCCATCGGCAGCGGCCACACCGTTCTGGACAAGGAATGGAACGTAGAGGACGGCTTCTATACCCAAGTCTTGCTCAGTCTCCACTTTACCCCGAGTTTCTCCGCCCGCGCGGGCTACTCATGGGCGGATTTAACCCGAACCTCTGGTAAACCCGTCATCTACGAAAACTATAGTCTCGATGCTCTGTACTACCTCAATTCCAAGCGTAAGCTCCGCCCCTTTATTACCGCCGGATTCGGCGAACAGATGTGGGACGAGGATCTCGAGCAAAAGACCTTCCAGTTGAACGCGGGGCTTGGCCTACACTGGAAACTCCATAACAAATGGGCCCTCCAGGCCGACTGGGTCAACTACTACAGCACAAGCCAAGGCACCTACGACCAAAACCTCAACGCCAGCCTCATCTACCGATTCGGCGGTGGCGAGCACACCGACTGGTGACGCATGAAGCGGCCCGCGCAATGTCCGCGCCCACCGCCGCCATTAAAATAATATCCGTTTATGATATATTCATGCCATAAAAGGTTCTTCTGGGGGTTTTATGGAAAATCGAGATGAAAGGTTCCGTGGAGAGGCTTTAATGTCCGCAAGAATGCGCTGAAGGCGCAACATAATTTAGCCTTGGGCAACGCCCAAGGACTTTGGAAAAAAGAAAACCACATTGTCCTGAAGGGACAACACATGGCCTGAATTGTGTTGCCCCTTCAGGGCAAATGAGGATGGGTTCCCGGCGAACATGGGGCGTTCCCCCATGCTAAATTGTGTTGTGCCCTTGGCACATGAATCACCACAAAAATCCCAGAAGAACCCCATAAAACTGGCAAATTATGGCCGAAATATCCGTTTATGATATAACTCATTGGCCTCGCAACACCGTGATCAAGGCGGTTTTTCCGCTCGGCCAAATATAGGCGGACGGGCGGGACTACGCGTACAGCTCGCCTTCCTGTTCGGAAAATTCGCGCGATTTTTCCTGCATACCCTGCTCGATGGCCTCGTCCTCCGACAGCCCTTGTGCGGCGGCGTATTGGCGGACATCCTCCGAAATGCGCATGGAGCAGAATTTCGGCCCGCACATGCTGCAGAAGTGCGAGGTCTTGGCATCCTCGGTCGGCAAGGTGGCATCGTGGTAGGAAATGGCGGTTTCGGGATCGAGCGACAGGTTGAACTGGTCCTGCCAGCGAAACTCGAAGCGAGCCTTGCCCATGGCGTTGTCGCGCACCTGCGCACCGGGGAAGCCTTTGGCCAGATCGGCGGCGTGCGCGGCAATCTTGTAGGTGATGACGCCATGCTTGACGTCGTCCTTGTTCGGCAGGCCGAGGTGCTCCTTCGGCGTGACGTAGCAGAGCATCGCGCAGCCATACCACCCAATGTTGGCGGCGCCGATACCGCTGGTGATGTGGTCGTAGCCGGGCGCAATGTCGGTAACCAACGGGCCAAGGGTGTAGAACGGCGCTTCGTGGCAGGCATCGAGCTCCCAGTCCATGTTGTCCTTGATGCCCTGCAACGGCACATGGCCAGGGCCTTCGATCATCACTTGGACATCGTGCTTCCACGCAATTTTCGCCTGCTCGCCAAGGGTTTCGAGTTCGCCGAGCTGCGCTTCGTCGTTGGCGTCGGCAATCGCGCCCGGACGCATGCCGTCGCCAAGTGAAAGCGCAACGTCGTACTGCTTGCAAAGCTCGCAGATTTCCTCGAAGTGGGTGTAGAGAAAACTTTCCTCATGGTGGGAGACACACCACTTGGCCATGATGGATCCGCCGCGGCTGACAATGCCGCAGGTGCGCTGGGCGGTCATCGGGACATGGCGCAAACGAACCCCGGAATGGATGGTGAAATAGTCGACACCCTGCTCGGCCTGCTCGACGAGCGTTTCGCGGAACAGTTCCCACGTCAGGTCTTCCGGGCGGTCGCCGACCTTCATCAGCGCCTGGTAGATCGGAACGGTTCCGACGGGCACGGGGCAGTTGCGGATGTTCCACTCGCGGGTGTCGTGAATGTTTTCCCCGGTCGAGAGATCCATGATCGTGTCGGAGCCCCACAGCGTCGCCCACTGCACCTTTTCAACCTCTTCGCCGATGCTCGACGACAGGGCCGAGTTGCCGATGTTGCCATTGATCTTCACGAGGAAGTTGCGCCCGATAATCATGGGTTCGGCTTCGGGATGGTTGACGTTGGCGGGAATGATGGCGCGGCCGGCGGCAATCTCGTCGCGCACGAATTCGGGCGAGATGAAATCGGGAATGTTCGCGCCCCAGGCTTCGCCGGGATGCTGATGGTTTGGGTGGCGCATTCCGGAGGACTGCGCCTGGGCCAACAGGCCGAGTTCATGTTCGGATTTGCAGTAGACCTTCTTGAACGCTTCCTGCCGTCCCAGATTTTCACGAATGGCCACAAACTCCATTTCGGGGGTGACGATGCCCTGCCGGGCATAGTGCATTTGGGAAACATTTTTGCCGGGCGCGGCACGGCGAACCTTGCGCTCCAGCCCCTGGAAAGGAATGCGGTTGGTGTCCTGCCCTTCCCCGTCATCACCCGTCTGGAAGCCCCGCGACTCGTAGGTTTCGGTATCGGCGCGTTCGTCAATCCATCCGGCGCGCAGTGCGGGCAGCCCCTTTTCAAGATCCAGTTCATAGTGCGGGTCGGTCATCGGACCGCTGGTGTCGTAGGTCATGACGGGCGGGTTTTCCTCGATCGACCCATCGGCCTTATGCGTATCGGCCAGCCGGATTTCGCGCATCGGAACGCGGATATCGGGATGGCTTCCGGTGATGTAGACCTTGCGCGAGTTGGGATAGTGGGTTCCGTAGTCGTTGTATGCGTGCTTTTCCTGAATCATGGCTTTCTCCATTGCGTATTGCGTATTGCGTATTGAAGGAGCAACAGACTGTCTGGCAGTCGAGCAATACGTAGTACGTAATACGAAGTACAATTTTAAACTGTAGGAAAACGCACGGAGTGGAGGCGGCAGAACGCTTCCCTACGTCGGCATTATCCGAACAGGTTCGAAGGGTTTGTCTCAGTCATCGGCACCGGCCGTAGACACCCCTAGCGACAGTCCGGCGAATCTACGCGCATCGGCCCGCGAGTCAACCCCAAACACGATCATGACCATGTTTATCATAATTTACATAATTCTATCGGTTTACATCGTGTACAACCGCGGCTAATATCCGCGCCCATTGAACCATTTGGAGAATTTGCCATGGACTGGAAAACATTAAGCGACCGCGTATTGGACGGCGGAGCGATAACCGAAACGGAAGCACTGGCGATTCTGGAGTCGCCCGACGACGAACTGCTGGATGTCCTGCAGGGTGCCTACCGCATCCGCAGGAAACATTTCGGCAACACCGTGTCGCTGCACCTGCTATGCAACGTGAAGAGCGGCAAATGCCCGGAAGACTGCGCCTTTTGCTCGCAGTCAACCTCCGCCATCAACGAGGTGGAGCGGTACGACTTCCAGACCGTCGAAAGCATCGTCGAAGGCGCGCAAGCCGCCATCGACCGCCAGGCCAAGCGCTACTGCGTGGTCTCAAGCACCCGCGCCCCCTCCCCCGGCGAGCTCGAAACCCTTTGCGAGGCCGCCATCCAGATTAAGCAAAAGCATCCCGACCTCGAAATCTGCTCATCGCTCGGCCTCCTGACAGAAGAGAAAGCGATCCGGCTCAAGGAGTCCGGCGTCGACCGCTTCAATCACAACCTCGAAACCTCCGAAAACTATTTTCCGGAAGTCGTCACCACCCATGACTTCGAGGAGCGCGTCAACACCGCCAAGATCGTTAAGAAGGTTGGGCTAGACCTTTGCTGTGGCGGACTCTTCGGCATGGGAGAAAGTTTGCAGGACCGCGTCGATCTCGCCTTTGCCCTTGCCGACCTCAACGTCGATTCCGTGCCGCTCAACTTTCTCGACCCTCGCCCCGGCACTCCCTTCGAGGGCAAGCCCAATCCTTTGAGCCCGAACGACTGCTTGCGCAGCCTCGCCATGTTCCGCTTTGTAATGCCCTCCATCGAAATCCGCATCGCGGGCGGCCGCGAAACCACCCTGCGCGGCCTCCAGCCGCTGGCGCTCTATCCCGCCAACTCCATGTTCACTGCGGGCTACCTCACCACCGACGGACAGGACTATGAAACCGACAAGCGCATGATCGAAGACGCCGGGTTTGTTATTCAGAAGGCTTGAGGCTTTAGACTTGAGGCCCGAGGTATGGAATGAATTTTTGGGAAAAATTCAAAGCCCCCATCATCGCCCTCGCACCGATGGAGGATGTGACGGATACGGTGCTGCGCGAGCTGCTGCTCGGTCTCGCCGACCCCGGGTGCCTGCACGTCGTAATGACCGAGTTTGTCTCGACCGACGGCCTGCTGCACAAAAAGGGCCGAGAGCGGGTAATCCATCGCCTGCGCGTCACCGATCAGGAGCGCAAGCTCCTGAAGGAAAAGAACGTCAAGATTGTGGCGCAAATCTGGGGCAACACGCCGGAAAACTACCGGCAGGTGATCAAGGAAATTACCGAAGAGATGGAGTTCGACGGGATCGACATCAACATGGGCTGCCCGGTTCCAAAGGTCGTGCGGCGCGGTTGCTGCTCCGGTCTCATCGGCAACCCAACGCTGGCGAAGGAGATTATCCTCGCGGCCAAGGAATCCACCCATCTCCCCATCTCCGTCAAAACGCGCATCGGGCTAAAGTCGATCGCCACCGAAGAATGGATCGGCCATGTGCTCGAAACCCAGCCCGCCGCCCTCATCATTCACGGCCGAACGCAGAAGCAAATGACCGAGGGTTCCGCCAAGTGGGAAGAAATCGCCAAGGCCGCGCGCCTGCGCGACCAGCTTGGGCTAGACCTGCCCATTCTCGGCAACGGCGACCTCCAATCCGTAGAAGAAGCTCGCGTCAAATGCACCGAGTTTAAACTGGATGGCGCCATGATCGGCCGCGGCATTTTCGACAACCCCTGGCTCTTCATGGACGCGCAGCGCGAACGCACCCGCGAGGAAAAACTGAAGTTGCTCTGGAGGCACACCGAACTGTTCGACCGCGTGTGGGGCGACACCAAAAACTTCCACATCCTGCGCCGCTACTATTCAATCTTTTCCAAAGGCTTCCCCGGCGCCAGCGCCCTGCGCACCCGGTTCATGCAAACCGAAAGCATCGCCGACGTGGAAAAGATTCTGGATTAGCGCGCATTGCTCCTTCGACGGTTTCTTTCCGCACTGGATTCCTTCCACTCATACTTCTTGGCAAGCGAGGCGGGCTCGCAGATTTCCCGCATGAATTCATGGCCGCCTGGGGTCTTGAGATAGACCCGAACCCGGATTCCTTTCAAATAACTTTCAGATTCTTTGAGATACGACATAGACTGACCGGGACCATTATCGATGCCTTGGTAAGTACGGAATAATTCAATTTCCTTTGTCTTTTCAACCCGCCCTGTCCCCGCGACCAGATGAACCGAGTCCATGTGTCCGCTTCTAATTGAGAGGGAATCCGCACCTCTCTTTCTAGTCGTCTGAATATACATGCAATACTCGATCCTTATCGCCTCAAACGAAGTTTCCTTGCTAGGCATCAGCCGAATCTCATAATGACACGGCGATTTCCTACTTTGACCGTTATCGCCATCAGGCGCTTTCCCCTTCTTTTTAGTGATAGAGATCCGAAGCTTGCTGTTGGACATGAAATCCTGAGAGAGGAGCGACTCCTTGATATAGGTCTGGTCGGCCTCGGAAAAGATGGTAATAGAAACGGTTGCCTTGCGGCGGTTGTCGCGCTCGATGGTGACTTTGCCTGAACGTGGATCGAACCGAACCACCTTTGCCTCAATCACACGACCCTCCCTGTCGGTAAAGATGCGATAGTCCTCTGCGGAAAAACAAGATAGGCACATGCCCCAAACCAAAACTGCGATCATCCACTTCATGAACTCCTCCTTGCCCCACCAATACCCATGCACGTCAATACGTACCTTTTATATCCATTGAGATTTAATTTGTCACTTTGCATAAGGACTAAACTTAAGGCCGAAGAAACACGGAGAGGGTGGGCCGCGACTTTCCGACCCTTTCCCTTTGCGCGGGCGGGGCGATTCGTGTATCACCGTGCGCACTATGGAAGAGACACAGAGCAAAAGAATTGTGGCGATTGTCGGTCGCCCGAATGTCGGGAAGTCGGCGCTGTTCAACCGATTGGTCCAGCGGCGCGTATCGATCGTCCACGAAGAAGAGGGCGTAACGCGCGACCGCATCGCGTGCGAAGCCATCTGGGAAGGTGAACGTTTCGAGCTGATCGACACCGGCGGACTCGGCCATTTCGACAAGGAGGTCAGCGACGACCAAATCATCGCCGGCACCGAAGCGCAGGCCGAGGTGGCGATTGCCGACGCCTCCTTCATTATCTTTGTAGTCGACATCACCGCCGGCGCCGTCCCGCTCGACGAAGAGGTTGCGCGCATCCTTCACCGCAGCGGACGCACCGTGATCATCGCCGCCAACAAGGCCGACAATCCCGAACGCGAGTCCGGCTCCTACGACTTCGACATCCTCGGCTTTCCCGTCTTTCCCGTCTCCGCCCTCCACAACCGGGGCATCGCCGCCCTGATGGAAGAACTGGTGCCGCAGCTGCCGCACGAGGAAAACCCGACCGAGAAAGAACCGCTGCGCGTCGCCGTCGTCGGACGTCCGAACGCCGGAAAATCCTCCTACATCAACCGCCTCCTGCACGACGAACGCGTGATTGTTTCCGACATTCCCGGCACGACCCGCGACAGCATCGAAATCCCCTTCACCATCGGCAAGGGCGAAACCGCCCGCCACTACCAGCTCATCGATACCGCCGGCATACAGAGGGAAACCCGCTCCAAGAGCGCAGTTGACTGGTTCAGCAACCTGCGCACCGACAAGAGCATCGAGCGCTCCGATGTCGTCGTCATGATGCTCGACGCCGAGACCGGCCCGACCTCCCGCGACAAGAAGGTGGCCGCCAAGATCATCGATGCCCAGAAAGGCTGCCTGATGCTCGTCAACAAGTGGGATCTGGCCAAGGAAGCCGACCAGGAGATCACGCAAACCAAATATCTCCCCGCCCTGCGCGAAGCCCTGCCCTTCATGGGATTCGCCCCCATCCTGTTTGTCTCCGCCAAAGACGGCTACAACATTAAGCGCAGTATCGAAGCCATCGACTATGTCGCCGCGCAGACCCGCGTTGAAATCACCACCGGCGTGCTCAACCGCGTCATCCAGCAGGCGTGCGACCGCTTCCCGCCGCCCATCGCCAAGGGCAAGCGCCTCAAGATCTACTACGCCACGCAGACCGGCACCGAGCCGATCTACATCAAGGTCTTCGTCAACAATCCCTCCAACGCCCGCTCCAACTGGCTGGCCTATCTCAAGAACCAGCTGCGCAACGCCTTCGGCCTCGAAGGTGCGCCCATGTTCATCAAGCTCGTCGCCCGCTCCCGCCCGGATAAATAGCCGCAGCTCCGCATTCCAATGCGGAGTATAAACCATTATCCTTTCCTTCCTGCGGAAAAAAAACGGCATGGGTTGTCAACCGTTTGGCAACGGCGTGCGTATGGGTGGGTAAAGGAACGGGCATCGATTGATGGAGCGGACGGACGAACTTCTACTGGAAGCGTATCGGGAGGGCGATGAATCCGCCTTCCCCGAATTGCTCCAACGCTATAAAGGCCCGTTGTTCGGCTATCTTATGCGTATGGCGAGAAATCAGGAAATCGCGGAGGATCTCTTTCAGGAAACCTTCCTGCGGGTGCACGAGAAAGCGCACACGTTCCGCACCGGAGCAAAATTCAAGAGCTGGCTCTTCACCATCGCCACCCACATTGCCATCGACCACCTGCGGCGCAGCAAGCACCGCCCGCAGCTCCAAGCCATGGAAAGCAAGGTCCCCGTTCCCTCCCCCGGCAACGACCCCGCCGCAGAGACCGCCCAGCTCGAACTGCGCGAAACCGTGCGGGATGCGGTCGATACGCTACCGCCCCGCCAGCGCGCCGCGCTGGTGCTCTCCTACTACCAAGGCCACACCTACCCCGAAGTCGCCGCCATCATGGGCTGTTCGCTCGGCAGCGTCAAAACGCACATGTCGCGCGCGCTTAAAACCCTCGCCACCCGGCTCCCGGAAGGAGGTGTTCTGTGAACCATATCAACGCCGACCAGCTCCGGAACTATGCCTTCGACCTCTTCCCCGAAACGGAAATGCAGGCCACCGCCGCGCACCTCGAAACCTGTACCGCCTGCCGCGAAAAGCTTCAAGCATTGGAAACCCAATTCCAGGCGCTCGACGTTTTGCAAGATCAGCCCGGGGTTTCGATGGCCGTGGTCGAGCAATGTAGACGCAAAGCCGCAGACCGCTCCACCGCAACGAGGCAGGATGCCTCGTCTACGTTCTTCTGGAAACCCGCGCTTGCGATTGCCGCAACGCTGCTGGTTGCATTCGGGTTGTTCCGCTTCACTTCCCCTACCGCAGGCGGCCCGCCTGCCCCGTCGCTGGCCGAACTCCGCGCCGAGCAGCCCTTCGCCCCCGCGAGCAACATCGAACTTAATGTACTCCCGCGCCGCGACGATGTGCAGCTGACGATCTACAACGCCGAAGACCTGACGCTCGTGCGCGAAACCCGCAAGCTCGTCCTCAAGCAAGGATGGAACTGGCTCCAGTTTATGTGGAGCAACACATTGATCGATCCGACGTCGCTGATGCTCGAACCCCAAACCCATACCGACCAGATCGAGATTACCCAGCTCGTCTATCCGCCGCGCCTCAACGACATGGCGCGCTGGAGCATCTTTTCCGAAATCAGCGGCGAGGTGGAATTCGAGCTGACCTACTTTACCTCCGGCCTCAAATGGAACGCCTTCTACGAAGCCACCCTCGCCCCCGACGAGCAATCGATGCAACTCAAATCCTACGTCCGTGTCGATAACGGCAGTGGAGAGGATTATGAAAATGCCCAGATCCGGCTGGTGGTTGGTGTCATAAATTTGAAGGATATAATCGCTCACCTAGCCGAACGAGAGCATTCCTTCGGGGTGCCGGATATGTATTCCCTAACCTGGGATGAAATGGAAGAGATCCGAGGAACTGCACGTGAATTAGGTATCAATGAAGATGAGATCTTTACGGACATATTATGTGAAGCACGATGCAAGCTCGTCAAAAAAGAAGGGCTGAGCGAATACCAGCTCTATACCATCGAAGGTCGCGAAACGATTCCCGATGGCTGGGGCAAGCGGCTGCCGTCGTTCACCGCGCAGGAGATCGGCGTGACCAACCTATACAAGTTCGAGGTCGAGCGCTGGGGGCCCGTCACGATGCGCTACCTCTCGTTCGCCAATACTCAAGCCCACCAGCTCGGCGAAACGCCCTTGCCTAAAGGTCGCGTGCGGGTGTTCGGTAACGTAGACGGAGCTTCCAGCTCCGTTAGCACGGGCGAAAAACATTGTTCAACCCAAAGCGCGCAAGGAATGGATCAACGTCAATCGCCCATCCACAACGGAGCTGGAAGCTCCGTCTACATTGGAGCATCCAGCATTAAATACATTCCCGTCGGCGAAGAAATTGAGCTGGAGCTGGGCGTGGCACGAAAGGTGAAGGTGAAACCCAAGCTGATGCGCACCCGCACCGAAAACCATGTGTTTGATTCCAAAGGAAATGTCTCCGGCTGGGACGAAATCACCAACTGGAAGATCGAGATGGCGAACGCCCGCGACCTCCCCATCGAAATCGAAATTATGCGCGGGGCAAATTCCAACCATTGGAGTATTCAAACGGATGCCCCGTTCGAGAAATACGATGTCAGCCATTTCCGGTTTCTGGAAAAACTGGAACCCCGCAGCAAAAAGATCATTGAGTACGAATTAACGGTGTATCACGGCACCAGAATAAGAACCACTAATGGACACTAATTTTCACTAATGATTAGTGCAGATTAGTGAAAATTAGTGGTTGAAAAAAAGGAGGCAGGTATGAAGAGAATACGAATGGCTATGGCGGCGGCCGCGGTATGCGGCGCGGCGCAGGCGAAGGTGGATCTGGTGACGGTTCCAACGCGCGATACGGTGCAATTGACCATCTACAATTCCGCCGATATGACGCTGGTGCGCGAGAGCCGCGCACTCACCCTGAAGGAGGGGATGAACAAGCTCCAATTCTCGTGGGCGAACACGTTGATCGACCCGACGAGCCTGGAAATGATGCCGACGTTGAATGCGGACAAGATCGACATCCAGGATCTGGTCTATCCCCCGCGCGTTAAGAATCTGGGGCTGTGGAATGTCGACAGCCGCATCAGCGGCAAGTCGCCGGTGGAGATTAGCTATCTGACCAGCGGGCTTTCGTGGCGCGCGTTCTATATGGGCACACTGACCACGGATGAAAAGACGCTGCGCCTGCAAGGCTATGTGCGCGTCACCAACAACAGCGGCGAGGATTATGAAAACGCCCAGACCCGCCTGATTGTCGGCAAGGTGCATATGCTCGACCAAATTGCGGCGCTCGCTCGGCAGCAATATCCCTACGGACGGCCTGGCCCGGTGGCGAGGCCGATGAGCGGAAAGGCCAAAGTCAAAAAGGCCATGGTCATGAAAGGAGTTTCCGACGCCTCTCCCATGAGTTCCGATTTCGCGAGAAAGGAGATCAAGAAGGAGGGGCTGAGCGAATATTTCCTCTACACGATCGAGGGGACGGAGACGATCCCGACGGGGTGGTCGAAGCGGCTGCCCAGTTTTGATGTGGACGAAATCCCGGTGGTAAACCTCTATAAGTTTGAGCAAGAGCGCTACGGCCATTCGGTGCGCCGCTTCCTGAGCTTTAAGAATGACGAGAAGCACGAGCTGGGCGAAACCCCGATCCCCGGCGGATCGATGAAGGTGTACCGCAGTACCGGAGAAGATGCCCACCTAGCCTACGAAGGGAGCTCGAACTTTAAATATATCCCGGTGGATGAAGAGGTGGAGCTGGATCTCGGGGGCGTCCAAAACGTGATTGTCGAGGCTAAGCTGATGAAGCAGGCGACGGACACCCATAAGTTTGACCACAAAGGAAATGCCATTGGATGGGACGAAATCCATGACTACAAGATCGAAGTCCGCAACACGCGCCCGGTGCCGGTAAAAATCGAGATCAAGCGCAACTTCAAGACGCCCTACTGGGATCTAAAGAAAGCGGGCGACCACGGAGAATTCGAGAAGGACGACATGGACACCGTCAAGTTCACCCTCGAACTTCCACCGGAATCAAAGAAGGAATTCACCTATCAACTCACGACCTACCACGGAGAAAACCAATGAAGAATGCAGATTTCAGAATAAAGAAT
>DAOVNC010000432.1 GCA_030630445.1 Kiritimatiellales bacterium
GAAACGGACCTGCCCACCAAGGGTCCCGACGACCTTCCTCGCAGATAAGGCCATAGGCTTTAGACCTTAGGCTGTTGGCAAACCCGGAGCTTCCAACCCTTGGAACTCTGGGGTTTTTAGCGGAGTGCTAGATCGTGTCGAGAAACGGATAGTCGATCAGTTTGCGGTCGCCGGTTGCGAGGGTGGGTCCGTGCAGCCGAGCTGTTGCGGCAATGATCCCCAAGGGAATCCTCTTTATTTTTTCATATAGTATTCTATATATTTTACCCCAAAAACACCCTGTTTCGACCCATTTTATATAGTATACTATATGAAAACTGGAGGTCGGCGGACAAGGGAAGTCTCTTTTCATCTCCATTCTTCTACGGGTTTTAATTGCGGTTTCCCCGTAGGCGTATAAACTCTATTTCCGATTGCGCGTGGCGCATGCATGGATGCTAACGGGGGATACCGCAGGATGAACAAAATTGGATTCGACAATGACCGCTATCTGGATGAACAGAGTGAATACATCATTAAACGCGCTGAAAATTTCCAGAACAAACTCTACCTCGAATTCGGCGGAAAGCTGGTTTTCGACTACCACGCCTCGCGCATTCTCCCGGGCTTCGACCCGAATGTAAAAATCCGCCTGCTCCAGCGGCTGCGCGACCGCGCGGAAATCATCCTCTGCATCTATGCGGGCGACATCGAGCGAAAAAAAGTCCGCGCCGATTTTGGGATCACCTACGACACAGATATGCTGCGCCTGATCGACGACCTGCGCGAATGGGGGCTTTCGGTGGCGGGCGTGGTGATTACGCGTTTCAACGAGCAGCCTGCGGCGGTCCAATTCAAGAACCGGCTGGAGCGGCGTGATGTACGCACCTACATCCACCGGGCAACAAAGGGCTATCCGACGGATGTCGATATGATCGCCAGCGACGAGGGCTATGGCGCGAACCCCTATATTGAAACCACCAAGCCGATCGTTGTTGTCTCCGCCCCCGGACCGGGCAGCGGGAAAATGGGCACCTGCCTGAGCCAGCTCTACCACGACCATCGGCGCGGCCTCGCATCGGGCTATTCCAAGTTCGAGACCTTTCCGATCTGGAACCTGCCGCTCAAACATCCGATCAACATCGCCTACGAAGCGGCCACCGCGGATCTCGGCGACTCCAACATGGTCGACTCCTTCCACCTCGAAGCGCACGGGGAGCCATCGGTCAATTATAACCGCGACATCGAAATTTTTCCGGTGCTCAAACGGATTCTCGAACGCGTCACCGGGGAGAAATCAATCTATCAATCGCCCACCGATATGGGCGTGAATCGCGCGGGTTTTGCCATTGTCGACGATGCCGTTGTGCAGGCCGCCGCCATTCAGGAAATCATTCGCCGCTATTTCCGCTACCGCTGCGAATACGCCCTCGGCAGCGCCGACCGCAAAACCGTGGAGCGCGCCGAGCTGCTACTCAAGGAAGTTGGTGCGGAACCCGAAGGGCGCGTTGTGGTTGTTCCCGCACGCGAGGCCGCCGAGAAAGCGCGGAAAAACGACAAGGGGCGCGACAGCATTTACTGCGGCGCCGCCCTGCAGCTCCCCGACGGGCGCATGGTTACGGGGTGCAATTCCCCCCTCATGCATGCCGCTTCTTCCATGCTGCTCAATGCGATCAAGACCCTGGCCGGATTGCCCGACGAAATGAACCTGCTCGGCCCCAACGTGATTGAATCGATCCGTCGGCTCAAACAGGATTTGCTGAACGGGAAATCACCGAGCCTCGACCTGGAGGAAACCCTCATTGCGCTCAGCGTCAGCGCCGCCGTGAATCCTGCCGCAGAGCTGGCCATGGAAAAGCTTCCCGAACTGCGCGGCTGCGAAGTGCATCTCTCGCATATCCCTTCGCCGGGGGATGAAGTGGGCTTGCGCCGCCTCGGCGCGAATGTCACCAGCGATGCCGACTTTGCGAGCCACAATCTGTTTCTAACTTAGAATTTCTAAAACCCAATATCTAAATCCTAAACAATGTTCGAAACCGGAAATCCAAAATATAAAACGGGAGAATGGTGAAGCGTGTTTGCGGCACCAGAGGTTTTGAACTTTGAAATTTTGGTTTAGAATTTGTTTAGGATTTAGGGATTAGTGCTTAGGATTTAACCAAATACAAAAAGGAGAGTCATTATGCCAAAACTGAGCGACATCAACACCGTCTTGATCATTGGTTCCGGCCCCATCATTATCGGGCAGGCCTGCGAGTTCGACTATTCCGGAACGCAGGCGTGCAAGGCGCTCCGCGAGCTGGGCTACCGGATTGTCCTGGTCAACTCCAATCCCGCCACCATCATGACCGACCCCGGCATGGCGGATGTCACCTACATCGAGCCGCTCAACCTGGAAACCATCGAACGGATCATCGCCAAGGAACGCCCCGACGCACTGCTTCCAAACCTTGGAGGGCAGACCGCCCTCAACCTCTCCCTAGATCTTTCCAAGCACGGGATTCTTGAAAAATACGGCGTCGAGGTGATCGGGGTGAAACTCGATGCCATCGAGCGCGGCGAAGACCGCATCGAATTCAAGAAGACGATGGACAAGCTCGGCATCGAAATGGCGAAAAGCACTGCGGTTTACAGCGTTGAAGATGCCGAAAAGGTTGCGGTCGACCTTGGCTATCCCGTGGTGGTCCGCCCGGCGTACACCATGGGTGGCACCGGCGGAGGCATCGTCTATAATGTGGAAGAGCTGCGCACCATCGGCGCGCGCGGCATCACCGCCAGCCTTATTGGGCAGATCCTGATCGAAGAATGCGTGCTGGGCTGGGAAGAACTTGAGCTCGAAGTCGTGCGCGATGCCGACAACAACCTCATCACCGTCTGCTTCATCGAGAACATTGATCCCATGGGCGTGCATACCGGCGACTCCTTCTGCTCCGCACCCATGCTCACCATC
>DAOVNC010000406.1 GCA_030630445.1 Kiritimatiellales bacterium
CAGGATTCGAACCTGCGACCTACGGATTAGAAGTCCGTTGCTCTATCCAGCTGAGCTACCGGGGCATCGTTGAAAGGTTGGGCAATATAGTTCAGGGATCAGAAAAGAGGCAAGCCCCTTTAAACCAAATGACAAATCAAAGGCCAGTGTCAGTCACATGATCAAGGTCGCGGTCGGCGTCACCAAATCTGCTGCTATGGATCAGGAAAAGAAAATCGAAACCGTTGATGAGTTTCTGGCCTACCTACAGGATGGAATCAAACTCTACGGCGTGAGTGTTAAGACGGAGATATAGGACATTGAGTGATAGAAACACCTTCACTTATTAATAAATGAAGATATATTTATCCACATGACAACAGCAGAGAAAAAGGTAATTGAGCTGATTGGGAAAACTGGAGGTATGGCGAGGACCCGTGACTTTCTGGCGAATGGTGTCCATCCCCGCGTGCTGTATCGCATGAGGGATGAAGGAAGCATCGATTGCATCTCCAGAGGCCTGTACCAGCTGGCTGGCCAGATTCTGGATGAACCTGACCTTGCGGCGGTATTTACAAAAATTCCGCATGGAGTGGCTTGCCTGATTTCAGCGCTTTCCATTCATGAAATCACGACAGAAATTCCACATGCTGTATTTGTTGCCCTGCAACGCAGTGCTGAAAAACCTCGCATTGATTATCCCCCTGTTCATTTTTTTTGGATGTCGGGCGCTGCGTTTACTGAGGGTGTTGAGATCCAGAATAAAGGCGGTGTTAAGATACCTGTGTATTGTGTAGAGAAAACGCTGGCCGATTGTTTTAAGTACAGAAACAAAATCGGAATGGATGTGGTACTTGAAGCACTCAAATTCTACCGGGAACGCCACCGCTTTGATGGAAACAAAATCATGCACTATGCACGGATTTGCCGCGTCGAAAATGTGATGCGTCCCTATCTGGAGGCCTCACTGTGAGTCCTCAGAATATTGCCGCATCGGTCAAGGCACGGTTGCAGAACATCGCTAGGGAAGGTGGCAATACTTTTGCCGAACTGCTCCAGTTGTATGTCATGGAGCGGTTCCTCTATCGCCTATCAAAGTCGGACTATGCCGATACGTTCATCCTCAAGGGTGCGCTGCTCTTCGCGGTATGGGAGCCGGAATACGAACGACGCACTCCGCCAACTCTTCCGGTTCGCGTTGTAGGACACGGATCTTTTTTAAAAAGTCCGTGTTGCCTCTCGGCATATTGATTCTTTCCGAGTGTCCGTCAAATTGGGGTTGCTTCAGCCTGACCGCGATGTCCGATGACCTCCCGTGATCCTCAAATTTCATACTTCATTAAGTATGAATAGGAAAATGGGCTGGTATATCCCTTGAAAATCGGGTTTTCTATAATTTCATACTTAATGAAGTATGAAATTGAATGCCCCCTCATTTTCAGGTGAGTAATCTATTTTTTAACAAAAAAGGCGACCCGGAGGTCGCCTTTTTCACTCGGGAATAATCCCGTCGTTCAGTTATGCATCGCCGTAGCGGCTGTCGGAACCGAGCATTTCCTCGATGCGCAGCAGCTGGTTGTATTTGGAGATACGGTCGGAACGGCTAAGCGATCCGGTTTTGATCTGTCCGGCGGTGGTAGCCACGGCGATGTCCGCGATGGTGGTGTCGGAGGTTTCGCCGGAACGATGGGAAACGACGGCGGTGAAGCCGGCTTTGTGGGCCATTTCAATCGCGTCGAGGGTTTCCGTCAGCGTACCGATCTGGTTGACCTTGATGAGGATCGAGTTGGCGCTGCCTTCCTTGATGCCGCGTGCAAGGTATTCCACGTTGGTCACGAACAGGTCGTCGCCGACGAGCTGGCATTGGTCGCCAATGTTGTCGTTCAGGATTTTCCATCCATCCCAGTCCTGCTCGTCCATGCCGTCTTCGATGGAGTCGATCGGATACTTGGCGCTGAGCTCGGCGAGGTAGTCGGATTGTTCGGCGGAGGAGCGCTTGGCACCGTTTTCGCCTTCGAACTTGGCGTAGTTGTAGACGCCGTCTTCGTAGAACTCGGAGGCCGCGCAGTCGAGGGCGATGGTGACATTCTTGCCCGGCTCGTATCCGGCATCCTTGATGGCTTGGATGATGGAGTCGAGGGCTTCCTCGGTGCCGCCGGACAGGTTCGGTGCAAATCCGCCTTCGTCGCCGACGGCGGTGCTCAGGCCCTTGCCCTTAAGGATGGCTTTCAGGGCGTGGAATACTTCTGCGCCGCAACGCAGGCCTTCCTTGAAGGACGATGCGCCAATCGGGCGGATCATGAATTCCTGGAATGCGATCGGTGCGTCGGAGTGGGAGCCGCCGTTGATGATGTTCATCATCGGAACGGGCAGGGCTTTTGCGTTGGTGCCGCCGATGTAGCGGAACAACGGAAGGCCGAGATAGTCGGCGGCGGCGTGGGCTGCCGCGAGAGAAACGCCGAGCATGGCGTTGGCGCCGAGCTTGGATTTGGTCTTGGTGCCGTCGAGTTCGATCATCAGGTTGTCGATACCGGCCTGGTCGATGGCATCCATGCCGATGACCGCCGGGGCGATGATTTCGTTTACGTTTTCAACGGCTTTTTCGCAGCCCTTTCCGAGGTAGCGATCCTTGTCGCCATCACGCAGTTCAAGCGCTTCGTTCACGCCGGTGGAGGCGCCGGATGGAACCGCCGCACGGCCCATTGCGCCGGATTCGAGCAGGATATCCACTTCCAGTGTCGGGTTGCCGCGCGAGTCGAGGATTTCACGGGCCAATACATCGATGATTTCTGACATAACTAGTCTCCTTGTCGTTGGTTGAATATTTTGAGCTTCCCTAAAAACGAGCGACGAATATATCGGCGGCTAAAAACAGGGGCAACCAAATACGGCATGGAATTCATGTGCGGACAGGTCCGTCGGCCCGGCAGATTACCAATCCGTGTTTTGGCGAGCGGCACGTCGCACCCGTTTTAGCATCAGGCCTCCCGTGGCAACCAGCATGTAGAGCAGGGAGGAGGGTTCGGGGACGGCCTGGACGTTGTCGATGCCGAGCGTGGCGGCAAGGTGCTGGGGATGGCTCCCTGGCGGTGTGGGCGTGGGATAGTCGTGGCGGATCTGAATAATGTTCACGTTCTGCAAGGTATCGGCCAAGCTGCCGGAGCCGCCGCCCGATCCC
>DAOVNC010000389.1 GCA_030630445.1 Kiritimatiellales bacterium
GAGATATATTTCATGCCCGTCCACTAGCCCGTCACCGTCCGTGTCAACATCCGATCGCGCCGCCACCCAAAAACGCGTTTCGAACCCCGTCGTGTCGGGTGTCCAAACAAACTCCGAAATGCCGACAGATGAAATATTGGTGAAGACCGACCAGTCCCAGTCCATCAGCGACGTGCATTGGAACACGCTGACCGGATTCGTGTATCCCTCCGGGAAGAACGCTCCAACCTCGACTTCGCCGTTTTCCGTTCCGATGGTCAACATCAGGTTGGTGACTACCGGAGGCGACAACAACATGGTCATGGGTGCGGTTATTTCCATGGACTGGGCTTCCAGCGCGACGTCCTCCTCGTAGGAATCCATGAAGACCTCCGGCAAAAGCAAAATTTCTAAACCCACGTTCGAAGAGCGTCCGTAGATTTTCTGTTGGGCACCGAGATCCAAAATGCTTGCCACTCCATAGTGCTCCAGCGCAAAAGCGTAGACTTGATAGTTTTCGGGTGCCAAGGTTCGCCATACCTCTTGGTCATACGAATTGTAATAGACCATTTCTCCGGTTCTTGTCTCGACTACCGTCAATCTGTAAAATGGATACATTGAGCGAGAGAGTCCGGCAGTTCCCATTTCCGCCGTCATCTGCTTGAGGAAGCCGTCCGGCCACTCCTTGCTATCCCAGCCAACCGCCCGGACGATTCGGTCAGGGTGGATGTAGAGCAGATCATTGCCTGCGGGAGGAACCAATTTCCAGAATTGTTTCTGGGTATTCCGAGCAATCTGCTCAATTTGACCTAATGACGTAATGGATTCCGGCGCATCTTTTTCAATCGGCAACACGGCGATGGTATCCACAGCATGCACCCCGACCGAAACCACAAGAAAGGCCAGCAACAAACCTAAAATCTTCATCATTATCTCCTTTTGTAAAACCCGCCGCCCCTAGACGCAAAGAGGGCGACCCCAACATGCCTAAGCTGTGGCCCACCACGGCCAAATCTAAGAACACGAAGAAGCCGCCCCGGATGGGGCGTGCTCCAACGAATTGCTCTTAGATTTCTAAAAAGTGGTGGTTTTCAGCTTAAGCAATTGCGTCTACACGCAAAAATATTCAGATGACTTTTTACAGGGGAACACTTTATGCAGAAAATTTTTCTGGTCAATGAAAAACATAAAAACAATAGATAACGGGCAAGATGACCGCACTACATGTCGGTCGTCTTTTCGACCTCGAAACCACGGCACTGCGCCGCGAGTTGCGCAGAGACGCGCACGAGCAGGTCGGCGTTCGCTCCCTCGTATTCCTGCTCGAGGATCGATGCCGATTTTTGCAGGGTGGCCAGCAGCTTGCCTTCACTGAGCGGAACGGAAAGCCGCAGGGTCAGCTTGCGCCCCTTGAGGCAGTCGGCCACCTCGTCGCAGAGCCGGTCGATTCCTTCGCCGGTCAATGCCGAAACCGCAACCGATCTCGGGTGCAGGCGCATTAAGCGCTTGGCGGTGTTGCGCCCTTTTTCGCTATCGATCTTGTTGAAAACATGGAGCATCGGCTTGTCGAGTGCGCCGATTTCATCAAGTACCGCATGCACCGCATCGATCTGTGTTTCGACTTGGGGGTGCGAAGCGTCGATCACATGTACAATCAGGTCGGCCTCCACCACCTCTTCAAGCGTAGCCTTGAACGAATCGACCAGATGGTGCGGCAACTTTTGGATAAAGCCCACGGTATCGGTCATCAACATCGGTTCGTGGTTCGGCAGTTCCACTTGGCGGGTCGTGGGGTCGAGCGTCGCAAAAAGCTGGTCTTCAACAAAAATATCCGCCCCGGAAAGACGGTTGAGCAAGGTGGATTTACCGGCGTTGGTATAGCCAACGATCGAAACCAGTGCCCAGCCGTGCCGCTTGCGGCCGCGACGTTGCTCTGCACGACGGGTGCGCACCAGTTCGAGATCGCGCTTGATGGTACGGATCAGATCCTCGATGCGGCGGCGGTCCATTTCGAGCTGCGTTTCGCCGGGGCCACGCAAGCCAATCCCTCCCTGCTGGCGTTCGAGGTGCGTCCACATGCGGCGCAGGCGCGGCAACAAATATTGGTGTTGGGCGAGCTCGACCTGGAGGCTGCCCTCTTTCGTGTTTGCGCGCTGCGCGAAGATATCGAGAATCAGCTGGGTGCGGTCGAGCACGCGGGTTTCGAGAATTTCCTCTAAGTTACGGCCTTGGGCAGGCGTCAAGTCGTCGTCGAACACCGCCATGGAGACCGGGTTTTCCTTGATCCAATCGGCAATTTCCTCGGCCTTGCCGGTGCCGATGTAATGACCGGCCTTGATCTTTTGCTGCCGGCAAAGGAAACGCCCCTTCACCTCCGCGCCCGCGCTTTCCACCAGTTGCGCCAGCTCGTCCATGGTGTCCTTGACGCGCCACTCCTCCTCGCCACGAACCACCACCCCGACCAGCAGGACGGTTTCGGCATCTTTGTTTTGTGTTTCGAACAATTCAGACATCCTTAAACCTCCGCTTTCATTAACCACGGAATACACAGAATACACGGAACTTCAATATTTTCATTCTTCAGTGTATTCTGTGTATTCCGTGGTTCAAAATTGTACAAGAGTAGGGCCGCTTTTTTTCCAGGCACTGGAAACGGCGGCGGCAAGTTTTTCCACCGACGGGAACTCCGCGACATCGATCCACTCGACATTGAGCTGATTGCGAAACCAGGTCATCTGGCGCTTGGCGAACTGGCGGGTTCGGATAACGGTTTTTTGTTTGGCCTCTTCCAGCGTCATCTCGTTTTTAAGCACCGCGAAGGCTTCGGCATAGCCGATGGCTTGGAGGGCGGTGGGCGACAAGTCCAGTTTAATTAATTCAGCGGCCTCGTCGAGCAGGCCGGAGGTGTACATTTTCTCAACGCGCTTTTCGATACGGTTATGAAGCACTTCCCGCTCGACCTGCAGGCCGACGATTCTTGGCTTTGGCTTCGAGTTCCAGGATGAGCAGGCCGGAAAGCCTGCTCCACATGACTTTTCCAGAACACGGATGAGGCGGCGCGGGTTTGGCGGTCGTCTTCGGTGAGCTGGACATAGAGTTCGGAGGCTTCTTTCCTGGCGCGTTTTTCCAAGGATTGGAAATCAAGCGTTTCGAGTTCGGTGCGCAGTTCGGTGTTTTCGGGGGGGACGTCGTCGAACCCTTCGGTGAGGCATTTGACGTATAGCCCGGTTCCACCTGCAACGATAATTTCACGTCCCGATTCGAAAGCGGGTTTAACGGCTTTGAGATAGTTGGCGACACTGAACTTTTCGGTTGGATTGGCGAGGTCGATCCCGGCGTAGTCGGTTTTTCCCCGATCAGTGGAGGAGGGC
>DAOVNC010000361.1 GCA_030630445.1 Kiritimatiellales bacterium
CATACAAGAAGAAGCATTATACGTGGAGCGACTACCAAAAATTGCCTGACGATGAGCGCTGGGAAATCATTGGGGGTGAAATCTTCGATATGTCACCCGCGCCCACCACGCGGCACCAGAGCATTGCATTTGAGCTTAGCCGTCAGTTGGGGAATTTCTTTTTTAAGAAACCTTGCAAGCCCTTTATCGCTCCAACGGATCTGAAGCTTTCGGACGAGGATGTGGTGCAACCGGATCTGATGGTGGTGTGCGACGAAAAGCAGATCACGGAATCGCATGTGGAGGGCGCACCGGCCCTGGTGGTGGAGATTCTTTCGCCCTCCACGCAAAGCCATGACCGCAAGCGCAAGATGGCGCTGTATGCCCGCGCCGGGGTGAAAGAGGTTTGGCTGGTTTCGCCGCTTCCTCCGGGCATCGAGGTCTTTCTTTTGGATGGCGCGACCTACCGCTTCATGGGCATGTACCAACTTGCGGATGACTTCAAATCGCCGAGCTTCGGCGAGCTGGAATTGGATATGGAGGCGGTGTTCGATTTCCCGCTGGAACCCGGCGAACCGGTCTATGTCGTCAAAGAGGGCGGCGAAAAATATGGCGCGTGAAAGAATCAAAATCCTAGGGATCGATACCTCGTTGCGCTCGACGGGCGTGGGGATTATCGAGGTTTTCGGTTCCGAGCTGCGGGCGGTGGCCTATGGCCGCATCCAGAACAAGCCGAAGGTGCCGCATTCGCTCTGCCTGGAAAACATATTCAATTCCATCTCGGATCTGATCGAGGAACACCGGCCCGATTGCGCCGCCATCGAGGGTGCGTTCTTTGCCAAGAATGCCAACACGGCCATGGTGCTGGGGCAGGCGCGCGGCGCAGCCATTACGGCCTGCGCAAAGAAGGGGTTGGAAATTTCCGAGCACTCGCCGCGCAAGGTCAAGCAGGCGTTGGTTGGCACCGGTGCGGCACAAAAGGATCAGGTGGCCAAGATGGTGGTTCGTTTGCTTAATCTCAAAGAGCAGCCGCAGGAGGATGCCGCCGACGCCCTCGCCATCGCGATCTGCCACCACCACCAGCGTGCCCTCCCCGAGGAGCTCCGCGCAAAGACGATCTGATTGACCTTTTAGAGCGGGACGACTTCCCTGCGGTGTTTCCAAACGCTGGAAATATGGCTGGCATGGGAGATTTCGAGTTTGATGTGGCCGAGGCCATCGAGGCGTAGCTGGGAGGCGACGGTGCGCAGGGCGGTGTCGGGCGTATTGCAGTCGGAACTGAGGTGCGAGAGAAAGACGTGTTCGAGCGCGTCGGTGGCACATTCGGCAATCAGTTGTGCGGCCCCCATGTTGGAGAGGTGGCCTTGGCGGCTGCGGATGCGCTGCTTGAGCGGCCATGGGCGCGGGGCTTCCTGCAACAGGTCTTCGTCATGGTTCGATTCCACAATGATCACGTGGCACCCCTTGAGCTTTTCACGAATCAGCGCGGTGGCCATTCCGAGGTCGGTGACGATGCCGACGGCGGTTTGCCCGGTTTGGAGGCGGAAGCCGACGGGCTCGTAGGCGTCGTGCGGAACGGAGAACGGCTCGATGGCGATGTCGCCGATTTCAAACGACGATCCGGTTTGGAAGACCTTGGCGGTGATTTCGTCGGACTTGGGCTGGCGCATGATTCCGCTGAGCGTGCCGGCATTGGCATAGACCGGGATGCCGTGGCGTTTTTGCAGGACGCGGATGCCGGCGATGTGGTCGCCGTGTTCGTGGGAAACACAGATGCCGTTGATGCTTTCGGGCGCGACTCCAATCTGGCCGAGCCGCAGCGCCACCTGCTTGGCGCTCAGGCCGGCATCGATCAGTATCCTTGTCTTATCCGAGGCCACGTAGATGGAGTTGCCGGAACTCCCGCTGGCCAATACACACACTTCCAAACTCATGAAGGAACTCTCCTGAAAAATCGCCGCCCATCATAGGGCAAGCTGTGGAGATGGAAATATATTTTAGTGGAATACTGAAAACAGGGAGTTCCGATACGGGTTTACGAACCCCATTCCTTGCAAACTTGACTTGAGAAACGCCTGCGAATCAGTAGATTAGCGTCATGGCACAGCCCGGACTAATTTTAAGCCAGCAAATGAAGATGCAGCAGGTGCTTGCACCGCATCTCTTCCAATCGTTGGAAATCCTTCAGATGCCGTTGCTGGATCTCCAGCAGATGATCAAGCAGGAGCTGTCCGAAAACCCCACGCTCGAAGCCACGCAGGAGCAGGCCGACGAGCAGATCGAGATCGAGCAGGGTACCAAGGATGTCGAGCGCGACGAGTTCGACAACGAATTCGAAAAGCTGGCCGCACTGGGCGAGGAGTTCGACAGCTTCTACGAAAACCGTCCGATTTCGGGCGGGAGCGATGCCGAGGAAAAGTACCAGTACATGATGGATTCGCTTTCCGAAACCCTTACGCTGCACGACCAGTTGCTCGAGCAACTCAACCTCTCCAGCTTAACCGACTATGAACGGAAGATTGCCGAAATTGTGGTTGGAAACATCGACGACGATGGCTATCTGACGCTCGACGTCGAGGATCTGTTGGCCCTGCCCAACTTTCCGGCCGAGACGCTGGACAAGATCCTCGATGTGATCCACGACTTCGATCCGCCGGGCGTCGGCGCCCGCGACTTGCGCGAATGCCTGTTGCTCCAGCTCAAGCGTGCGGGCAAGGAAAAGTCGCAGGAATACCAGTTGGTGGACGGCCAGCTCGACCTGCTCGGCCGGCACAAATACGAAGACATTGCCCGCGCGATGGGGTTGACCATCGACCGCGTCAAGGAGTTGGCTGCGTCGGTGGCCAAGCTCGATCCCAAGCCGGGGCGAAATTTCAGCGAAGAGCGGATCGAATACGTGACGCCCGAAATCATTGTCGAGAAAAAGAACGGCGAGTACGTCATCACGCAGAACAAGAAACCCTACCCGAAACTTTTTATCAACCAGAAATATTTGCAGATGCTCAAGGATCCCAACACCTCCAAGGAGGTGAAGACCTACATCCGCGAAAAGATCACCAAGTCGAAACAGTTCATCCAGAGCATCGACCAGCGGATGAGTACCATCTACCGCATTGCCGTCGAAATCGTCCGCATCCAGCGCGACTTCTTCGACCATGGCGTTGCCAGGCTCAAGCCGCTCAATATGAAGACTGTGGCCGAACTGCTCGAAGTGCACGAGACCACCGTCAGCCGCGCCACCGCCGGGAAATACATGCAGACGCCGCAGGGATTGCTCAGCATGAAATATTTCTTCAAGCCCGGCATAAAGACGGCCAGCGGGGAATTCATCTCCAACGAGAGCGTCAAAGCCGCCCTCGGT
The DNA here is from genome assembly GCA_030630445.1 of Kiritimatiellales bacterium. GTDB lineage: Bacteria > Verrucomicrobiota > Kiritimatiellia > Kiritimatiellales > Pontiellaceae > Pontiella. The sequence continues at coordinate 3,341 of DAOVNC010000361.1, forward strand.
GATATCGTCCGCGGGGAAGATAGGAAAAAGCCCTACTCCGATACCAAGCTTGTGGTGCTATTGGAGGAGCAGGGGATCAAGATTGCCCGCCGCACCGTCGCCAAATACCGCGACCAGCTCCGCATCCTGCCCTCGCATTTACGAAAGGTGCATTAGTTCGTACTGCGTATTTCGTACTACGTATTGTTTGACTCTCTCTTTGGAGGGGCATTTCCATAATACGCAATACGCAATACGCAATACGCAATACGCAATACGCAATACGCAATACGCAATACGCAATACGCAATACGCA
>DAOVNC010000026.1 GCA_030630445.1 Kiritimatiellales bacterium
GTCAACATTCACCAAGTTGAATGAATTCGACAGCGTATTCCCTTCCCACGCCTCATATAAATCCGAGTGCCCATCCCCGTCCGTATCGGCTCCATCCGAAACGAGATAAAAGCGTTTCATTTTATTTGTCGATTCCGAGTCCGTCCACACGACCGTTTGCGACCCAAAAGTTGGGATCCACTCGCCATCGGCAGGCAGTGACCAAGAAGGTGAATAGACTAAATCATCCTTCGCAAAAATCTCGATATGGTTCATGTGCCCGAAGCCCTCGGGCAGGGAGAGGGTCAGCTCCACCAAAAGGTTGCTGGTCGAGCCGCTTCCGGGAACGCCGTTCGTGCCTCCGCCACTCGGCGGCGGTGGAGGCGAAGAAAGAGTCGATATCAGCGGTTCAGAAAGAAGCTCAGGCGAAGCCATCGATATGCTCACCACCACCTTGTCGCTTTCCACTGGAGAGTCGGCCATCCGCTCCATCGCGACCGCCCTTTCCAACTCCGCGATCTCCTGCTCGATCTGCACATGTGCATCCCAGAACACCAGAGGGATTAAGTCTACTAAAGTTGCGATTTTACTTGGCAAGAAGACGTTGCGCATAAACTCGTCCTCCAGAACCTCTTTCTTTCCAAGGCCGAAAAATTCGCGCTGCAGGTCGTATCTGTCGTACGTTTTTTCCCGCCCGATCCTGAATATTTCCCAGCCTGAATCGTCAAGCACCACAATTTGGCCAGTGAAATAATCTTCATACAGGCCAACGGTGTGGCGAACGATCCCGTTCTCGTCGATCCACCCCCGGAACAGCTTTCGGGTTTCAGGGCTGAAAGAGTCCCAAACCACCGGGAAGCTCCCGGCGGGCTGGAGCAGCCTCTCCGACAGCGAGGGCAAACTGACCGGAAAATATTCCCGCTGAATGGATATCAGGCACTCCCCAAGCATTTGCTCATTGGCAACGATAGATTCCGGTTCGGCAACGACCTCGCTCGAAATCTCCTGCGCAAAAGCGGAACACCCCACGGCAAAACACAACACACCCAACCAAAGTTTCAGTTTCATAACCCCCACCCTTTTACTCATTTCACTCCCTTTATCAAAAGACAGCGATCTTTCCACAGACACATTACAAGAAGCAAGATAAAATTTCACCATTAGCATACAGAGGTATTGCTCTCGTATTGTTCCTCGCCTATGGAAAAAACAATCTACAACCGAGATTATGAAGCCCTGATACTTTGGCTAAAAACTACAAGAAAGTCGTCTGGCCTAACCATGCGCGATCTCTGCCAAGTGCTTGACTGTTCCATCGGATATGTCCAGAAGATCGAAAACGGCCTCCATAGACTCGATGCCCTCCAACTAGTTCGCTACTGCGAAGCCATCGGAGCCGACGTTCATGAGGGTATCAAGATCCTTGAGAAAAAAGGCTAAACCACTTTCAGCCCCCGCTACCTCCTTTCGGAAACTCTGGTAGCCTCAAAACCAAAAAACCGCCCCGAGGGTTCGGGACGGTTTCGCGGGGGTTGCCGGGCGGGATCGGCGATCCCGCCTACAACACGCTAGCCTTTGATCGCGGCCTGGGCGGCGGCGCGGCGGGCAATCGGCACGCGATACGGCGAACAGCTCACATAGTTGAGGCCAGCCTTGACGCAGAACTTGACGCTTTCGGGATCTCCGCCGTGTTCGCCGCAGATGCCGCACTTAAGCTTTGGTCGGGTTTCCCGACCCAGTCGAACGCCCATCTTGACCAACTGGCCAACGCCGGTCTGGTCGAGGTGCTGGAACGGGTCGGACGGGAGGATCTTCGCATCGAGGTAGTCCGGCAGGAACGTACCGATGTCGTCGCGGCTGTAGCCGTAGGTCATCTGCGTGAGATCGTTGGTTCCGAAGCTGAAGAATTCGGCGGTCTCGGCGATTTCGTCGGCAGTCAATGCCGCGCGCGGAATCTCGATCATGGTGCCGACGAGATACTTCACCTTGACGCCAGTTTTGGCGATAACCGCCTCGGCGTTTTCGCGGACGATCTTTCCGAGGAAGTCGAGCTCGGCCTTGGTGCCGATGAGCGGAATCATGATTTCCGGCAGCACCTTGACCGGCTTCTTCGCCTTGGCCACCTTGCAGGCCGCCCTCATGATCGCCTGGGTCTGCATGACGCAGAGCTCCGGGAAGGTGATCGACAGGCGGCAACCGCGGTGTCCGAGCATCGGGTTGAACTCGTGCAGCTCCTGCACGCGATCGGCAACCCTCTTGAGCGGAACGCCGAGGCGCTTGGCCATTTCCTGCTGGTCCTTTTTGGCGTGCGGCACAAACTCGTGCAGCGGCGGATCGAGCAGGCGAACCGTTACCGGCAGGCCGTCCATGGCCTTGAAGATGCCTTCGAAATCCTTCTGCTGATGCTTGAGTAGCTTGGCCAGCGCAGTCTTTCGGTTTTTTTCATCCTCGGCGAGGATGAACTCGCGGATCGCCCAGATGCGGTCGCCCTCGAAGAACATGTGCTCGGTGCGGCACAGGCCGATACCCTCGGCCCCGAACGAACGAGCGGCCTTGGAATCCTTCGGCGTATCCGCGTTGGTGCGCACATTGATCGTACGGTGGGCGTCGGACCATTTGGAAACCTGCTCATACATCTTGTAGATCGGGTCTTTCTTGGCGGCGGCCTTGTTATCCACCACTGCGGCAACAACCGGGCTGACCTGCGTCGGAATCTGGCCGTCATAGACCACGCCGGTGGAGCCGTTCAGGCTGATCCAGTCGCCCTGCTTTAGCACCCTCTTCCCAACCGTAACGGTTTTCTTTTTATAATCAATCTTCAGGTCGCCCGCGCCACAGATGCAGCACTTGCCCCAACCGCGCGCAACGACCGCCGCGTGGGAAGTCATTCCGCCGGTGGAGGTCAGCACGCCTTGCGCCGCCCACATGCCGCCCACATCCTCGGGGCTGGTTTCATGGCGGACAAGGACCACTTTTTCGGCGGTATTCTTTTTAACCGCCGCTTCGGCGACCTCGGCTTCAAAGACGATCTTGCCAACCGCCGCACCTGGGCCGGCCGGCAACCCGGTGGTGATGACTTTGCCTTTTTTCTCGGCCGCGATATCAAAGATCGGGAAGAGAAGCTGTTCGAGGTCGTCGCCGGAAAGCGTCATGAGGGCTTCCTTCTGCGTCAAGATTTTCGACTGGCTTTCGCCGGTGTAGAAATCCTTGCCGGTGGCCATTTCGACCGCCCAGCGGATGCCCGCCAAACCGGTGCGTTTTGCGTTGCGGGTCTGCAGCATGAAGAGCTTGCCTTCCTGCACAGTGAACTCGACGTCCTGCGGGTATTTGTAGTGCTTCTCGAGGCGCGCCATGATTTTCTGGAGGTCGGCGTAGGCTTTTTTCCATACGGGAGACTCCTCGTTAGGCATATCGTCGAGATGCATCGGGGTGCGGATGCCCGACACGACATCCTCGCCCTGCGCGTCGATGAGGTATTCGCCCATCGGCTTGCTGTGGCCGGTTCCTCCGTCGCGCGTGAAGGCCACGCCGGTACCGGATTCTTGGCCCATATTGCCGAAGACCATCGTGCAGATGTTGATGCCGGTGCCGAGCAGTCCGTCAATCTTGTTGATCTGGCGGTACTTCTCGGCACGCTCGGAGTTCCATGAACCAAAAACCGCACGAATGGAAAGGTCGAGCTGCTCGTTCGGATCCTGCGGGAAGGGCTTTTTGACCTTTTTCCGGTAGATCTTCTTATAGGTTTCGACCAGCTCCTTAAGCTGCTCGGCGGTCAGGTCGGTGTCTTCCTTCGCCTTGTATTTCTTCTTGATGGCTTCGAGTTCCACTTCGAAATCGTGGTGGGTCAGCCCGGTATAAGGCCCCATGACCACGTCGCCAAACATATCGATAAAGCGGCGGTAGCAGTCCCAGCCCGTGCGCTCGTTGCCGCATTGCTCGATGAAGCCGAGCACCGACTTGTCGGTGAGGCCGAGGTTGAGGACGGTGTCCATCATGCCGGGCATGGAGACGGCCGCACCGGAACGGACGGATACGAGCAGCGGATCCTTGGGGTCGCCAAGCTTCTTGCCCATGTTGGTTTCAAGCTTCTTGAGCTGCGTCTTGAGCTGCTTTTCCATTTCCGGAGCAAACTTGCCACCGGTCTTGGAGTAGTATGCGCAGGCCTCGGTGGAAATCGTGAGTCCGGGCGGCACCGGAAGGTTCGCGTTGGCCATCTCGGCCAGGTTGGCCCCTTTGCCGCCAAGGACGGCCTTCATGCTGCTATCGCCTTCCGTGAGCTCCTTTGATACTCCGTAGAAGTAGACATATTTTTTCTGGGTCATGCTAGTTTCTCCTTGGTTTCCTAAAAGTGGAATGGAACAAAAAGGGCATTGTTAGCAAAGCGGGAAACAGAGTCAAGGCAACCGCTTGTTTATTAGCCCTTAATCGCGGCTCGCTGACCGCGATCTGCAATGATCGCGGGCGATTTAGGGAAAAACCTGATTTCTTGTTTTCCAAACCGTGTAATTTTCCCTATACACAATGCCGTTTTGTTCGCGTATCGACGCGTTGATTGGTGATTGAAAAGCCGAGTGAATGCCCATGATCTACAACTACCTCAAAGAGAAGCAAGAGCTGGTCGAGTCCGCCCTGAAAAATTGCCTGCCCGCCGCAGACACCCGGCCTGCGGTGCTCCATGAAGCCATGCACTATTGCGTACTCAACGGCGGAAAACGAATCCGTCCGATCCTATGCATTGCGGTAGCCGAGGCGTGCGGCGCGGAAACCAACCAGGCACTGCTCCCGGCCGTGTCCACCGAACTCTACCACTGCTCTACCCTCGTGCACGACGACCTGCCCTGCATGGACAATGACGACCTGCGCCGAGGCGTGTCCACCTGCCACGTCAAGTTTGGTGCGGCCACCGCGATACTCACCGGCGATGCGCTATTGATCCATGCCTTCCAGATCCTTGCTGAAAACGGCGATCCGCAACTATCGCTGGAACTCGCCAAGGCGGCGGGTTCGCTCGGGGTCGTTGCCGGACAAGTGGAGGACTTGGCCGCCGAGGGTAGCGACCCTGATGCCGACCTCATTGAATTCATCCACATGAATAAAACGGCCAGCCTCATCCGGGCGTCTGTCCGCATGGGCGCAATAATTGGGGGAGCCAACAACGCCGAACTGGAAAGCCTGACGGTGTTTGGTGAAAAAATCGGTCTGGCATTCCAGATTGAAGACGATATCCTCGATGAAATCTCCACCGATGAAGTACTCGGAAAACCGTCCGGCTCGGACCAGAAACAACGGAAAATGACCTACCCGGCCGTCCACGGCATGGATGCGGCCAAAGCGACGGTTGCGGAGCTCACCCGCGAAGCCCTTGTTTCACTCGATTCCGTGCAATACGACACCGCAATCCTTCAGGACATCGCAAACTACCTTGTGAACCGGAAATACTGATTCATCGCTCGTCATGGAATTCGTTTAGGCGATCCACGAGCAGTCCGAGCTTGATTTCGGTGCGTTGCCGCTCAAGAACGCGACCCCGTCCCTTGCAGGACTGGCACACGAATTGTATTACACCTTTGCCTTGGCAACGGGTGCATTTCCCGGAGCCCCGGCATGTGGTGCAATGGACTTTGCTGCCGTCGATCTCCAAGGTGCGTTCTCCCGAGCCCTCGCAACGGGAGCATTTGCCGCTCCCCCCGCAGCTTCGGCAATCCCGCTGGATCCATCCGGTTGCCGCGCAATTCCCGCACGGCTTCAGGTATTTCCCGGCATCCAGCACTTCGGCTTCGCGAAACAGCACATCCAACATTCGGTTGAAGCGTTCGGCCTCCTGGAAATCCTCCTCCAGCAACGAGTGCATGAGACAGACCACCACCAAATTGGTATCCATCCCACCCCCATACTCCTCCGAAAGATAGAAGGCCCGCGCAGGCTCCTTGAGGTTGGGGATTTTGGAAAGAACCTTGTCGATATGCGACGAGGCACTTGAAGTCACGGCCACCCATCGATCCGGCGAGGCAACGGCATTGACCTCGCGTACGATGCGATCCCGCAGGATTTCACAATATTGCAGATTCACCACCTTGCCCGCTCCCTTGCATTCTAGGCAAGGGGGCGAAAACCCTCCATCGCCCTTGCATTTGGAGCAAACCCCTGTTCCGCGGCACGTGGTGCAGTGCATCCGTGAATCATCAAAACTCGATTTCCGGGTACCCACCCCGTCGCAACGCGGGCATTTACCCGAGCCATTGCAGGTTGTGCAGGTCTTGTTCAACCGCCCATCGCCCCCGCAATTTGCGCATGGGCGAAAAAGCAGGTCGCGATCAACCTCATCGAGTTCGTATTCCTTTTCCTCGAGGAAGAGGACGAAACGCTTGGCCTCGGCGCGGTTGTCCGCAAGCAGGTTCTGCAGAACCCCGAGCAGGAGGATTTTCGCATCCAGTGCCCCGGTGCTGGCCGCACCCAGCAACAACTCCCGCGCAGCGACATCAAGATCCGGAATTTCCGCGAGAACGGCTGCGACCCCGTATCGGTCCTGAACGGGCTTCGCCTTGGCCTCCGGCTCGGCGGGTTGGGCGACGATCGGCTGGTCCTCTGCCGGGGGATCCAGATAGACTGCTTTCCAATCATCCGGCAGCAACTTGAAGTTGAGGAAATAGCTTCCCCCATCGTGCATGACCATCAACCCTTGGGAACTGCGCCGCCACACATAGGCGTTGGTCAGCACGCTTCCATCCGGCAGGGCAAACTCCGCCACCGGCGTTTCCGTCAGCGCCACGATCTCTCCAGCGCCGCACTGCAACGCCCCCATTAATACCAAGGACACCAACACATGTTTCATAGATGCTCCAGCAAGTAGATTTCCATTCCTCGTAAAGAGTGGCGATCCTATGGTTTTATCGATCGGCAATACAGGTTAAAAAAATCATGTTTTTTTGCGGATTTTCCCGGCGGGTTGCCTATAGTACCGCCTTTTTAAGGAAACATCTATGGGAACACCACGTCTAGTCAGGGTCAACGAATTGCTCAAACGCGAGATTGCGGAAGATATCCACCGCAACTTTTCCGGATCAAACTTCGATACGGCAGCCGTCACGGTCACGCGCGTCGAGTGCGCTGCGGACCTGCGTGATGCCAACGTTTTCATCTCCATCTTCGGGCACGAGGACGAACGCGACCGCATGATCGCCTACCTCAACCGCCACCGGCAAGAGGTGATCCGGCTGATGATCAAACGCGTAAAGCTCAAGTATACCCCGCGCCTGCACTTCGTGCTCGACGAATCCATCGAAGGCGGCGACCGCATCCTGTCGTTGCTGGCCGAGATGGAGCGCGAAAACCCCGAAGCCTTCAAAAACGACGAAGAAACAGATGAGAAATCGTAGACGCCGCGAACCCGATCCCTACGACGGCATCCTGCTCGTCGACAAACCGACCGACTGGACCTCGCACGATGTCGTCGCCAAGATCCGCAACCACTTCAAATTCAGCAAAGTTGGCCACGGCGGAACGCTTGACCCCCTCGCCACCGGGTTGCTCGTCCTGCTCATCGGAAAAGGCACCAAGCTATCCGACCGCATCATGGGCGGCGACAAAACCTACGAAGGCACCATCCACCTCGGCATAACCACCAGCTCGCAGGACCGCGACGGTGAAGTGCTGGGAAAAAAGGACGCCTCGCACATCACCCGCGAGCAGATCGAAGCCGCCATCCAAAACTATCTCGGCGACATCGAGCAGATTCCTCCCATGGTCTCCGCCATCAAAAAGAATGGGGTGCCCCTCTACAAAATGGCACGCAAAGGCCTGGAGATCGAACGCGAACCGCGCAAGATCCACATCTTCAGCTTCGAGGTCACCGGCTTCGAAAACCCATTTGTCAACTTCCGCGTCAAAAGCACCAAGGGAACCTACGTACGCACCCTCGCGCACGACCTCGGCAACGATCTCGGTGTCGGTGCGAGCCTAGATGCCCTGCGGCGCACCGGCTCCGGACCCCTGAATATTGAAAAGGCACATACGATGGAGGAAATCCTCGCCTGCGACCGCGAAACCATCGGCAAAAAAATGATACTAACGGGTAACGAGTAATGCGTAATTCTTGACTGCTCCGCCTCGCCCGACAAAATTACGCATTACGCATTACGCATTACGGATTAGGTTTTTCATGAAAATCATCAATGCATTGGAAGAATTCTCCGACCGCACCACTCCCGTGTTTCTTGCGGCGGGCTGCTTCGACGGGCTGCATATGGGCCACCGGGCCGTAATCCAGGTAGCCATCGATCGCGCGCACGCCTGCGGCGGCGAGGCGTGGGTCTTCACCTTCGACCCCCACCCCGCCAAGGTGCTCAGCCCGGAACATGCGCCGCCGCTGATCTTCACCATCGGCCAGCAACTACGGCATCTGCAGGAAATGGGCGTCGACGGCTGCATCCTCCAACCCTTCACCTTCGAGTTCATGAAACAGGAGCCCACCGTCTTTTTCGACAACCTCTGCACCCACATCCCCGAACTCGCGGGCATTTCCGTCGGCGAAGACTGGTCGTTCGGCAGAAACCGGTCCGGCAACCCGGCCCTGCTCACCAAGCTATGCGGCGAACAAAATATTTTCTTTTCCGCCCTTCCGGCGGTCTGCTGGAAAAACGAGCGCATTTCCAGCACCCGTATCCGCGAAGCCGTCAAGCTGGGTCATTTCGATGATGTCCTCGGCATGCTCGGCCAACCCGTCGGCACCATTGGAACCGTCGTGCACGGCGAACAGATTGGCCGGAGCCTAGGCTATCCCACCGCCAACATTGATCCCGAAAACGACATGCTCCCTCCGCGCGGAATCTATGCCGCCAAGCTGCGCGTCGGGCACCACCTCCACAACGCCGCCGCCTACATCGGCCACCGCGGCACCTTCCACGAAAACGAGCCGCAGGTGCTCGAAGTCCACCTTATCGACGAAGGGAACATCGACCTCTACGGCCAGCAGGTGGAAGTCAGCTATCTCGAATACATCCGCGGCGACCTGGTCTTCGAAGACGCCGACACGCTCAAGGAGCAGATCAAGGCCGATATCGCCGCCATCCGCTCCATCCTTCAATAGTTCCAATAGTACGGAAACTGTTCCAGCAACGAAAAAGGCGCCCCGAAGCATCGGGACGCCTTTCGTTTTCCCAATCCCGGAGAGGCTACTTCGTCTTGGTAAAGCAGAGCGTGGCGTTGTGGCCACCGAAGCCGAGCGAGTTGCTCAGGGCGACGTTGATTTCCATTTCCCGTGCGACATTGGGGACATAATCCAGATCGCAGTCGGGGTCGGGCGTGGTGTAGTTGATCGTCGGCGGAGCAATACCATCGCGGATCGCCAGCGCGCAAATTGCCGCTTCAACCCCGCCGGCCGCGCCGAGCATGTGCCCAGTCATGGATTTGGTGGAGCTAATGGCCACTTTGCGGGCCAGATCTTCGCCCAACGCCTTCTTGATCGCCAACGTTTCACCTTTGTCGTTGAGCGGGGTGCTGGTTCCATGCGCGTTGATATAGTCGATGTCTTCGGGGTTGAGCCCGGCATCGGAAATCGCGAGCGACATGCCGCGCCCGGCCTCGATGGCCGTCTCGGACGGGGCGGTGATGTGGAAGGCATCGCAGGTGCGGCCATAGCCGGAGGCATTGCAGTAGATGGTTGCGCCGCGCTTGAGGGCGTGCTCCTTTTCTTCCAGAATGATGATTCCCGCGCCTTCGGACATGACGAATCCGTCGCGATCCTTGTCAAACGGGCGGGATGCGCCCTGCGGATCGTCATTGCGGCGGCTGGTGGCGCGCAGTGCGGAGAACCCGCCGATGGCGAGCATGGCAAGGGAGGCTTCGGAGCCGCCGGCCACCATGACGTCGGCATCGCCATATTGGATGATGCGCATGGCTTCGCCGATGGAGTGCGTGCCGGATGCACAGGCGCTGGTGACGCAAAAATTGGGACCCTTGAAACCATATTTGATGGCAATGTATCCGGAGAGGATATTGGTGATCATCTGGGGGATGAGCTGCGGGGAGATGCGGCGAGGTCCGCCCTGCAGGGCCTTGAAGGCCTGGTTCTGCATAAACTGCATGCCACCGATGCCGGAACTGGCGATTACACCAACCCGTTGCGAATCGACCGCCTGGATATCAAGGCCAGAATCTTCGATGGCCAGACTAGAGGCCGCCATGCCCCAAATGGAAAAGGGATCCATCTTGCGGGCTTCTTTTTTATCGAGGAACTTCTCAATCTCGAGGTCGCGGATTTCGCCGCCAATCTGGACGGCGTACTGGTCGATATTCTCCACGTTTTTGACATGGTCGATTCCCGACCGGCCGTTCTTGATCCCTTCCCAAAACCGGTCGAGCTCGCTCGCAACGGGCGAAACAATCCCTAAACCTGTTACCACTACTTCACGACGACTCATTTTCCCGCTCCTCGGTTTAAACCAAGCTGAAATGGCCGGAACACCCAAGGGGCAGTTCCGGCCATTGACTAGTTCGGCAACTAGGCTACTCGCCGAAACCCTTGTCTTTCAGGTAGCTGATAACGCCGCCAACGGAGGTCATTTTTTCAGCGTCTTCGTCCGGAATTTCAGCACCGAACTCTTCTTCGAAAGCCATAACGAGTTCGACGGTGTCGAGGGAGTCCGCACCGAGGTCTTCGATGAAGGAAGCGCCTTCGACCACCTGATCGGCGTTAACGCCGAGCTGCTCAACAATGATATCTTTTACTTTATCTTCAAGTGCCATTTTATTTCTCCTTTTTTCTAGGTTTACACTTACAAACGCTACATGACCATTCCGCCGCATGTCGAGATCACTTGTCCCGTAACATACGCAGATACGTCACTTGCCAAAAACAGTACAACATTGGCCACATCTTCCGGTTCGCCAAAGCGGCTCAGCGGAATGAGCTCTTTCATCTTGTTCTGGACCTCGTCATCCAGGGCATCGGTCATGGCCGTGCGGATGAAGCCCGGCGCAACCGCATTGCAGCGGACGTTGCGGGAAGCGAGTTCCTTCGCGACGGTCTTGCTGAACGAGATCACCCCGCCCTTGGAGGCCGCATAGTTGGCCTGGCCGGCGTTGCCCATCAGGCCGATCACCGAAGCGATGTTCACGATGGTTCCAGAACGCCGCTTCATCATGCCGCGCATAACGGCCTTGGTGCACAGGAACGTTCCTTTGAGGTTCACGTTCAGCACGGCATCCCAATCGTCCTCGCTCATGCGCATGATCAAACCATCCTTGGTGATGCCTGCATTGTTCACGAGGATGTCGATCTTTCCAAAATCCTTTTCGATGGCTTTGATGCCTGCGGTGACATTCCCGCCTTCGGCGACGTTCACACCGTAGCATTCCGCACGGCGCCCCAGCGCCTTCACCATTTCGGCGGTTTCTTCGAGCCATTCTTCATTCAGGTCGCACAGCGCGAGATCCGCGCCGGCTTCCGCCAGTTTGAGGGCAATCGCCTGCCCCAGTCCGCGAGCTGCACCGGTCACCAAAGCCACTTTATCATTCAATTCAAACACAATTTTTTCCTATTCCTTTTCCAGATCCGTTAATCGAGCGATGTTACGGACTGCGCACGTCTTGTCAATACGCTTTATGAGTCCCGCCAGCACCTTGCCTGGCCCGCATTCTATAATCTCTCCCACTCCGTTCGATGCCATCCATTGGATGAGGGCAACCCACTGGACCGAGGAGGTGATCTGCTTGATCATGTCGTCCTTCACGGAGGTGCTTCCATGCGGTTGTGCAGTGACGTTCGAAAGCACCGGAACCGTTTCTTCCGAAAAACCGATATCGGCCAGGAAACCGCGCATTTTATCGGCAGCGGGTTGCATCAACGGCGAATGGAACGCGCCGGCCACCGGCAGGCGAATCGCCCGTTTTGCACCGGCGGACTTTACCAGCTCCTCCGCCTTGTCAATCGACCCGGCCGTGCCGGAGAGTACCGTCTGCGCCAGCGAATTAAAGTTGGCCACAAAACATCCCGCCTCGGCGGCAATCCTGACCAACACATCGCCATCGATGCCCATCACGGCCAGCATGGCTCCTGGATTTTCCTCGCAGGCGGCTTGCATCGCTTCGCCGCGCGCCCGAAGAATCTTGATCGTATCTTCAAACCCGATAACGCCCGCAACGTAGAGTGCCGTCCATTCGCCGAGGCTATGGCCTGCGAGCAGTTCATATTCAAGACCGGGCTGCTTGATTTTCAACGCCTGGAAAGCCGCCGCGCTGGCCACGAAGATACCGAGCTGCGCGTGGTTTGATTTGTTCAGCTCTTCCTGCGGCCCCTCGAAACAGATTTTTTCAAGATCGTAGCCGAGGATTTCGTTGGCTTGGTCGAACAGGGCCTTGCATTCGGGAATCGCCTCCGCGAAATCCTTCCCCATGCCGACCACCTGCGACCCCTGCCCTGGAAAAATAATTGCTCTTTTCATTACCTATTCCACTCCAATACATTTGCACCCCATGTAAAGCCGCCGCCAAAGACGGTCAATGCGACGAGGTCGCCCTTCTGGATGGTTCCATCCTTAACCGCTTCGTCCAGCGCAATCGCCAGCGCGGCCGACGAGGTGTTGGCATATTTTTCGACGTTCGTATAGATCCGGTCGGCAATTCCAAGCCGCTTGGCAATCGCATCGATAATGCGGATATTGGCCTGATGCGGGATGAAGCATTTTATTTCGTCCACGCCGACATCGTTTTTTTCCAAGGCTTGAACCACCGCCTCGGTCATGCGGACGACGGCGTGCTTGAACACCTCGCGCCCCCGCATCTTGAGATATTGCTGCCGTTGGTCGATCATCTCGTGCGAGATGGGGTTGCGACTGCCTCCGCCCGGCGTCCAAAGCAAATCCGCAAGGGAGCCATCGGAACCCATGACCGACTTCATGATGCCGCGTCCTTCGCCACCGGCCTGCAATACCGCCGCACCGGCACCATCGCCGAACAGGATGCAGGTGCCGCGGTCTTCCCAATCGATGAACGTGCTCATTTTTTCCGTACCAATCACGAGAGCGGTTTTCACCGCGCCGCTGGCAATCTGGTTCTTGGCGGCATCGAGCGCAAAAAGAAAGCCCGAGCAGGCCGCGCCGAGGTCGTAGCAATAGGCGTTCTTGGCACCGATCTTCTCCTGCACGAAGCAAGCGGTGCTGGGGAAAAACATATCGGGCGAGAGCGTCGCGACGATCAGCAGATCGAGTTCGCCGGCCTCGATTCCGGCATCGGCCAACGCCGCTTTGGCGGCCTCGGTGCCAAGATCGGACGAGGCTTGGCCGGGCGCGGCGATATGGCGTTCGCGCATGCCGGTACGGGAATGGATCCATTCGTCGGTGGTTTCGACGATTTTTTCGAGGTCGTGGTTCGTAAGCACCTTTTCAGGCACATACGATCCGGTTCCAATAATTGAAACTGTGCGGGGCAGATCCATAATCGCGTTCTCGTGAAAATACTAGGTTCCGGCGTTTATACGCTTTAGCTCAGCTTCAATCAAATGGTTTAAGTCGTGATCAACGGCTTCGGACGCCACGCGGATGGCGTTGAAGGTGGCCAGCGCGTTTGAGGATCCATGACCGATGATGACCACCCCGTTCGCACCGAGGAGCGGTGCTCCACCATGGTTCGCCGGGTCGGCATGCGATTTCATCTCCTTGAAGACCCCGCGGGAAAGCAGGGCTCCCAGAATCCGGAGCGGGTTGGCGCGGAACATGGTTTTGAGCCAATCGGAAATCATGCGGGCGACCGCCTCGCTGGTTTTCAGCACCACGTTGCCGACAAAGCCATCGCACACGGCCACGCTGACCTTGCCGCCGTAGAGATCGCGGCTTTCCACATTGCCAATAAAGTTGAGATGCGTCTGTTCCAGCAGGCCAAAGCTCTTCTTGGTGGTCTCGTTGCCCTTTGCCGCCTCTCCGCCAATGCTCAGCAGGCCAACGCTCGGGTTTTCAACGCCGAGGATTTCCCGCGAATAGATGGAACCCATCACCGCAAACTGCTGGATCATTTCCGGCGTGCTGTCGGGATTGGCGCCGGCGTCGAGCAGGACAAATGGAGCTTTGGGGGTCGGCATGACGGTTGCGATAGCCGGGCGGGTGACGCCTTCGAGCGTCCGAAGCTTCAGCGTGGCGGCTGCCACCGCCGCGCCGGTATTCCCGGCCGAAAAGATGGCATCCGCCTTGCCGTCCTTCACCAACCCGATCGAGCGCGCAATGGAAGAATCCTTTTTGCGGCGAATGGCCACGGCGGGGGATTCGCCCATTTCCACCACTTCGGAGGCATGTACGACCTCAATGCACGGAGGGATGGAACCCTTGTGTTTTTTGAGTTCAGCCTGAATGGCGGATTCATTACCGACAAGAAACAGCTTTTCAATGCCTTGGAGTTGTTCAGCGGCTTGAAGCGTTCCTTTAACAATCTCGCGGGGGGCATAGTCTCCCCCCATCGCATCGATCGAGATACGCATGGGAGCCTAGTCTTCCGAAGCGACGGTCAGAACCTGGCGTCCATTATAGTACCCGCAGCTCGGGCAAGCATGGTGGGACAGTTGCGGCGCACCGCACTGTGCGCAGCTGGAAGCGCGTGACATAGGCTTTTTCGTGTTTTGAGCCTTGCGGCTCGCGGTTCTGCTCTTCGATGTTTTTCTCTTTGGAACTGCCATCGCAATCCTCCTTCGACTCTATAAATCCAAACTGTCCAGTGCCGACCACGGGTTTGGCCGATCCCCTGCCGTGCAACTGCACGAACCCCTGTTCAGGTTGGCGCCGCATTGCGCGCACAACCCCTTGCATTCCTCGCTACAGACCGGAAAACCCGGAACATGCAGCAAAAGTTCCTCCCGCATATCCTCCGTAATATCCACGGAATCCGTGTCTTCAGAGGCGGGATAAGCGCGCAGAAAACCGGAATCAGCCACGGTTGTCGAGAAAAAATCCGAACATCTTGTGCACTTCAAACCGAGGGAAACCGACAGCGATCCGCGCACGACCAGTTCGTCCGAAACGTGCTGGGCATCCAGCGCATAATGAACATCCCCTTCGACCGTGCAAAACGGGTCGTTTTCCAGTTCCATGATGGTTCCCGGATCGTCCCCTTCAAAGTGCGATCCCTCTTCCGGAATCCGCGCAATCATTATCTTCATGTCCTCTCCTGCCTCTATATTCGCCGTATAGAATACGTATGGAAGGCCGGGGTTCAACCTAAAAACATGCCCGGATAAAACGCTGGCGAAAGATCCATCGCCCCGCCCCGCAAGCTCTGCTACCCTTCCGCACCATGAACGCATTGCTGAATCCATTCCAAAGGGAAAAGCTCGCCCTGCTACCTACGCCCATCCGCCCGCTTGCCGCCATTGGCGACGGGCTGTTCATGAAACAGGACGGCCTTAGCGGGCCGGTCTATGGCGGCAACAAGATTCGAAAGCTCGAATTCCTGCTCGGCGAGGCGCAGGCCGAAGGATGCAGGAGCGTGATTACCTACGGAGCGGTCGGATCCAACCACGCGCTCGCCACCGCCGTCTGCTGCCGTCCGCTTGGCCTCCGAGCCATTTCAATCCTCGCGCCGCAGCAAACCAGCGCCCACGTCCGAAAAAACATCCTCATGCAATGCGCCGTCGGTGCCGAGCTGCACCTTTGCCCCGACTTCTCCCATTTTCCCGAAATCACTGAACAGATTGTCGCGCGGTCCTACGAGGAAGACGGCATCGATCCCTACATTATTCCCTCGGGCGGAACCAACGCCATCGGTGCGCTCGGCTTCGTCGAGGCCTCCTTCGAGCTGGCGGAACAGATGCAACCCGACGTGATCTACCTTCCCATGGGCACGGGCGGGACGCTGGCCGGGCTGCTCGTCGGCCTCAGGCTGGCCGGGTTGAAAACCCGCGTCGAAGCCATCCGCGTGGTCGACCGCGACTTCCGCAACGAAACCCACATCAAGCAACTTTGCAGTGAAGTTTGCGCCAAACTGGGTGTTGATTTGGAAATCGACGAGGACGATATTGTCATCCGCGACGAATTTTTCGGCGAAGACTA
>DAOVNC010000068.1 GCA_030630445.1 Kiritimatiellales bacterium
ATCATTTCCTGATAGTGCCAGCGGACCTTGTCCCAGGAGGATTCGTTGATATCTATCGGGGGAAGGGTAAAGTTGATCTCCGGCACTACGGTACCCGCTCCTAGAGCGAGGTCCCGACCGCAACAAACTGGATTCGGGGTTTTTCCATAAAGAAATTCGTTCAGAGTGCCTATCGCCATGGTGTTGTTCATAGTCGACCTTCCTTGGTTATGAATGATGAGTAGAGTAATGAGTATTGTCATGAAAGGGGATAGGGCATTTTGCTTCTAAAATATTGTATTCTTGCTGACCTGTGCTATTAATTCAGAATATTCGATATAAAATGAGCAATTATTACGGAGTACATATGCCAATCTTGTCAAAAACCCTGTTTAAATCGGTGGCAAAGGACTATCGTTCAACGTACGGTCTTGCCATTCAATTGGTGGGTCGAAGCGGCCAGATAAACCTTCCGGAAACCGTTGCCGGGATTGAAAACCTGGCTGCACTGAAACGCACCCGTGCCCATACACTCTCCGAGTGTTTTCGATGGGGGGAGCCCCAGGCTTTTTTCATTGCCCCAGGCATTATGAGCTGGATCGTTCCGCTGGTGGACCATACCGAGCTTCGGGGCGGCCTGTGCGGAGGCTATGTCCATTTGGAAGACGACCCGCAAAGCAGGAACGCCTCTGTCAACTACCTGGTTTCCGAGGGGGCCAAGCGGAAAGAAGCGGAGGCCTTTGTTGGAAAGGTTCCAATGTTTGAGCAGCAATTGGTGCGCGAAGCCGCGGACAAGCTCTACGATCTGTTCTACCAGTACAGCGGCTGGAAACCGCTGGAGTTGGAACGCAATAAAGACCGGATGATGCAACAACGGCAGATCGCCGAGGAAATTCACCTGCGGAAGGTGGAGCAAAACCGGGCCTATCCCTACGACGACGAACGCATTCTTCTTTCGCTTATCCGCGTGGGAGACCGCAACGGCGCGCGCAAAATTTTCAACAAGATGCTCGCGGCCATGTTTCTCTATTCCCCCAAGCAGGTCGTCGTGCGCGCCCGCGCCATCGAGATGATGGGCTATCTTGTCCGCGCCGCCGTGGAGGACAGCCCTCTGATGGAACCGCTGCTTGAGCGGCACATGAAATGGATCGAACAAATCGTGGAAACCCAGGATTTCGACGACCTGTGCAATGTGCTACTCGAAGCACTCGACGATTTCATGAACAGTATTTTCCTGCAGGGCGTCAACCCCGTCAGTCCAGCCGTTGGGAAAGCTCTCGACTACATCGCCGCCAACTATACCGAGTCCATCACGCTTGGGGAGGTTGCCGCCGCCGCCGGCCTGAGCACCTTCCGCATTGCCCATCTCTTAAAAGAAACCACAGGTAAAACCGCGCTGCAGAACATCCACTACCTACGCATCCAGGAAGCCCGCCGCCTGCTTGAGAGCAGCGACATGAGCTGCACCGACATTGCCTACGAAACCGGCTTCGGCGACCAGAGCTACTTCATCAAGCAGTTCCGCAAATGGATGGGCATCACGCCGGCCAAATACCGAAAGTCCTGCCACGGATAGTATCCTGCTCGCGAGGCGGGCGGGCATTTTATGCGAAAATAAACCGTTCGGCGGCTTTCATTCCGTCGAGCGCGGAGCTGACGATGCCGCCGGCATGGCCCGACCCTTCGCCACAGGGATGGAGGCCTTTGAGGGTATCCGATTCGCCGGTCGGTCCGCGCAGCATCCGGACGGGGGCGGAACTGCGGGTTTCGGCGGCGTAGAGCACGGCCTCTTCCAGCTTTGCCCCATTCAGCTCGCGCAGCATGTTGGGAATGGCCGATTGAAGGGTTCCGGAAACAAATCCCGGCAGGATGTTTTGCAACACCGCAGGCACTGCGCGGGCGCAGGAACGCCCTGCGGGAAGTTCCCCGGTTTTTCCTTCCAGAAAATCAAGAAGTCGCGCGGCGGGCAATCCATAGTCGCAACCGCCTGCTTCAAAGGCGGCGCGTTCCATCTGCTTCTGGAACTCGATTCCTGCAAGAACCGGGTTTTCCGCTTGGTGGCCAACGGCGGTAAAATCGGCGAGGTCGACCGGAACCAAAAACGCTGCATTTCCAAAGGGTTTGTCGCGCGCGGAGAGGCTCATTCCGTTGGTCGTCAGCAGCCCCTCGGAAGAGGCGCAGGAAATAACCACTCCGCCGGGGCACATGCAAAAGCTATGGCAGCGCCGGGCATTCCCCTCCTCCTTGCGGGTCAGCCGAAAGCTGGATCGACCCAGAGTCGGATATTTTGCCCAGCGGCCATACTGCGCCGTATCAATGCGATGCTGCGGAATTTCGAGCCGCACACCCACCGCAAAGGGCTTGGCTTCGAGCGCCACTTGGTGCCCGGCCAGCATGGAATAGATATCGCGCGCGCTGTGGCCTGTGGCGAGAAAGCAGGCCTCGGTGCGGATCTCCTGGCCTGCAACCACGACCCCGCGTAGCGCACCGCTTTCGATCTGGATATTTTCCAGTTTGGAGTTGAATGCGCACGTTCCGCCCAACGCCCGGATCCGGTTGCGGAGGGCGGGGATAATCCGGGTCAGGTCGTCGCTGCCGATGTGCGGTGCGGAATCGGCCAGGATATCGGGGGAGGCGCCGCAGGCAACAAGGGTCTCGAAAAACCGGCGGATGCGGGCACGGTCCTTCGATCGCGCCGTCAGTTTGCCGTCGGAAAAGAGTCCTGCTCCGCCTTCTCCATAGAGGACATTGCTTTCCGCATCGAGCTTCCCGCTTTTCCAGAACGCTTCGACCTGCTCCGAGCGGATGCCGGTTTCCGCGCCGCGTTCGACCAACAGCGGTTCAAGGCCCGCTTCCGCCAGCGTTAGCGCGGCCATCAGCCCGGCCGGGCCGGCACCGACCACGACCGGCGGATGCGCCCCTTTTTCAGCACCTGAAAAAACAAGCGGGGGTTCTGGCTCCGGTGTTTCTTCAATCTGGTTGGGCTGGAGCTTCGGTGGTTTCCCGCTGTAGTCGATTTCAACCGAAAGGATGTAGCGCGGCTCCTTGTCTTTTCGCCGCGCATCCAGCGAGCGACGAATAATCTCGAGATGATCCAGCTGCTCTTTTTTGCACCGGAGCCTCTGGCAGACGGCTTTGAGCACATCGCCCTCGCCGTGGGCCAGCCGCACCGCTAGCTGGCTTATTCGTAGTCTCACTCACCGCTCCTTTAATCATTGTCATTGGGGGTCAGGTCTAGATGTTAGACATTCAGGACATTCCCTATTTCCTGCATCGACTTTTTCAGGTTCGCATCCGACAGCATCCGTTGCTCAAAGCGCTTAATCATCTTGCTGATCGCTGGATATTTTATCCCACCGGCCGCCTTGCCGATTTCTGCCAGGGTCAACCCGCCATATTGACGTGCTAAATAATAGACAGCCGCACGGCCCCAGTCTCCCCGGACGGATGAGAAATCCGCCCATGCACATTCCTTGACCTTCTCCATGGCGGCAACAATCGCATCCCAATCATGGCGATGCCGCAACTCCTTCAGACCCTCGTACTCCGGATCCAATCCGCACATCCCGCGGATACGTTCCACAAAGACCTCGCTTCCCAGAGCCACCCGGTCTTTCAGGCGCGAAACAAAGCCCTCGTCGGAGCCACGCGCTATTTGGTTCTCCGCCAAGCGACGGTAGGCCGCTGTCGAATCAACCATTCGTTGGATCGGTTCCACATCCAGCCAATCCGGAATCCTGCGTTTATACCCCGCATAAAAAGGATATGAACTCCACCGGTAGGCTCGCAAGGCATCCAAGCGCTGCTTGGCTACTTCCGGGGATGGAGCCGCCCAGCCCAAGGCCTCCGCCTTTTTCCCTTTTTTATCCAGCCCCAAGGGTTTGATGCAGACAGGATTTAGATGGATATACAAACTAAGCTCCAGCAGCCAGCTCTCCTGCCGGTCAACCAGAACCCCCTTGAACCGACCCTGAAAAAGCGGGCCGACCCGGTTGTACTTCGTATTGAACCACATGCTGTACGAAACCTTGAGCCACTGGATCGCCTGGCTCAGATTGGCCTCCGGCGTGCATACCATCAGATGAAAATGGTTTTTCATCAGCACGTATCCGTAAACAGAAAGGCGGAAGCGCCGCTGCGCCTCCGCCAATCGATCCAGGATGGAGATAGTCGACCTCTTCGGTAAAAAGATCGCGTCGTTCGGTTCCGCGGCTGATTACATGGTAAACGCCGCCCTCAACATCTATCCGTACAGGTCTGGCCATGCGAAGAAGAAAGCAAAAGCGGATCAACCTGTCAATGTCTAATGTCCAGACCTGACCCCCATTTTCTGTTCTTCAGAAGTAACCCCCTTTTTGCCTTTTCGTAATAGATCTATAGCTGGTCCCTCAGCGCTTTAATGATAGCACCTTTTCGCCTATATAAATCTTGATGAACATAGACGTAAAAGAAAAAGTGCGCCCTGCCAGTTCTGTTTTCACCTAGCCCTAATTCAGTAAGGCAAACTGGTGAACCAGAAGTGTCCATGGCAATAAGTATTTGGTTTTTACGTATGCCAGCGACGCTCTGCTCCTGATCAACAACCAACACATCGCTACTTTTAAAACTAGACCCAGAAATAAATTCTTGGAGGGAGTCTCTTGCGGTTTTATGTAGTTGCCCATTCTTTTTTAAGTAGTCTTCGTCTAGACCTGCAAAAAGTTGGCTGTACTCCGCGTATGATTTCCACAAAGGAACTAGGCGATGCTGCCGAAAGACCCATTCTTTAATATAACCTTTAGTGTCTTTCCCGGTAATATACTGGTCTTTCATCAAATGAATTAAGTCATCATCACATAGTAGGTATAAATTTTTCCCTCCCAGTGACAGGGGAGCCATAAATGTTTCGACAGAAAATAGTTTAGAAAGGCTAGCTTCGACTGATGAATCGGAATCAATCTCGCCAGCCGGTGCTTCGCATACTAGATTAAGGGCTAATGTTTCTACAGCCTTCTTTAGGACATACTGATCATAAGCCACTTTATGGTGCGAAAAAATCCATAGATATTGAAAATTCTTCGCTTCAAGAACACTTTCGACCACACTTAGTGCACTCTTATAAAAACAAATCTTCAACTTCGAGCTATGTTTTCTCAGGCAAACTGAGGAAAGAAGTCGATGCAAATCTACATTGCTTGAATTAGTTCCTGATGCCCATTTATCCCGAGATACATAATCTAATTTATCTACATCAATAGCCTTTCCGTTTAGCAAGTCTATCAAACAGTTGCATATTTCTTCGTATGCCGTTACGTGCTTATGATATCTGCAACCGATTATCATTCGCACAACTAAAACAGGATCAGCATTCAGATTTTTTATTTCATTCTTAAATTTTGCCAGAACTAATAACGCACTAGCTCGTTCGTGCTCTTTAGGAGTTACTCGCTTTAAATCTGGCTTAAATTCTTTGTCTGAATTCCCGACAGCATCAATTAGGCGTTGGTCTAAATTTTCTGGAATATCAAAATACTTTTCAAAACTATGCGAAAAGGGAGAATGTCCAACGTCATGAAGGAGACAGGCAATTTCAAAGGATCTTTTAAGCTTTTCCCTATTACTCGGTGAAGGAATGGATTTCTCTATTTGGTCCTTAGAGTTCGTTAGCATGTGGCGGCAAGCGATTGAACCTAGGTGGTAAACACCTAACGAATGAGAAAAACGGTCATGCCGAGCACAGGGGTATAAAACCCTCATAGACGTCTGTTCAATTCTCCTAAGCCGCTGAAACTCAGGAGTATCAATTAGTTTGTCACAGTACTGTTCTGGTATCTCTATATAGCCATGCACTGTATCACGAAAAAGCTTCATCTTAACAGATGAAGCTTTTTTATTTGACGGTGCTTTTTTTGTCGTTTTCTTAGCGACAGCCTTCTTTTTAGCTGCTTTTTCTCCGGCCTTGGCCTTCTTTGTCGTTTTCGCAACCATCTTAGAAAGTGCTAACCAGCTTTGTATATTGATCCTTTATAGCTTCAGGAACCATCCAGTTAACATCTTCAGTATCTTCTATAACATCAGGCAGCATGTTGATGATGTAGTCACCTCGCCAATCGAATCGACTGGGATTACCTTCAACAGCATCTACAAGTGAGGATACTGTTATATCAATATAGATTGTCAGGCTAAGCTGGGATTCAATATGCCCTCTAAGATCTTTTAGCTTACCAATTGAGACTCTTTTCTTTTCAGAATGCGAGCGGAAGTAGTTCACAAGCAGATTCTCAGAATCAATCACATAGCACATTATCCATTCCCCGGTTCGTCAAAAGCGATTATAGTACATACTCAGCAATTGCGTAGCAATACTTACAGTAGTTATTTTTTATATCTTAGCTCATCCTATTCAATGCGACCTTTTTACACGATTTTACGTTCACAGTCCTTCAAATATAAGGCCAGTCCCGTGCCATTAATGGCGAGATTAAATATCCAATCCTGCCCCATACCTTTTGCGGGGCTGGGGTAAGCCCGTACATTGTAGCATTTTCCAATGTCTGGAACTTCCAGACACTGGAAAACCGGAACCATCAACCCACCTGCGCAATCGCTTTTTCGAGGGCTTCTTCGAGCATTTCGGTGGTGGGCTCTTTGATGTATTTTTCGTCGATGAGGTGCTGGGTGAGGTCGCGCGCTTCGGCAATGTCCTGCTTGGCTTGGGCGTAGACCTCGTCGCCGGTCATGGAAACGCGGGCGACGCCTTCTTCCTGCGCTTGCATGGCGACGGCGCGGGCGACATTGCGGAAGGTTTCGATTTCGTCCATGTTGGGGCAGATATAGTCGGGGGTGAGTCCGTTCTTTTGGGCGGTTTCGGCAATGGCGTACGCAGCGGCAATGGCCATTTTATCGGTGATTTTTCGCGCCTTAACAAGCAACGCACCTTTGAGCAGGCCGGGGAAGCAGAGCGAGTTGTTGACCTGGTTGGGGAAGTCGCCGCGTCCGGTGGCGACAATGTAGGCCCCGGCTTCCTTGGCGGCGTAGGGATAGATTTCCGGCACGGGGTTGGCGCAGACGAAGACGATGGCTTTGTCGGCCATCTTTTCGATCCACTCCTTTTTGACGGTGTCGGGGCCGGGGCGGGAGAGGGCGATGAGCACGTCGGCGTCGACCATGGCCTCTGCGATGGTGTTGACCTTGCCGGGGTTGGTGCGTTGGCATAGATCCCACTTTTTGTAGAAGGCTTTGTCGGCCTCGATATCGGCGCGGTCGGTGTGAAGCCCGCCCTTGGAGTCGCACACGACCATTTTTTGCGGGTCGCCGCCGGCCTGGATGATGAGGCTGGCGATGGTGGTGTTGGATGCTCCCGCGCCGAGCATGGCGATTTTAACGGCACCCATTTCCTTGCCGGCCACCTTGACGGCGTTGATGAGTCCGGCGAGGGTGACGCAGCCGGTGCCCTGGGCGTCATCGTGCCAAACGGGGATGTCGCACGCGTCACGCAGGGTATCGAGCACTTCGAAACAGTTGGGCTGGGCAATGTCTTCAAGGTTGACCGCACCAACGCAGGGTTGAAGCATTTTGACGAAGTCGATGATTTTCTTCGGATCGTGTTCTCCTTGCTCGTTGCGGGAGTCGATGCACAATGCGATGGCATCCACGCCTCCGAGATATTTCATGAGGAAGGCCTTGCCTTCCATCACGCCGAGGCCGCCGGAGGGGCCGCAGTCGCCGTCGCCCAATACGCGGGTGGAATCGGAAACAACGGCGACGAGGTTGCCGCGGTTGGAAAGCTCGAACGAGGAGTCGGGGTTGTCGCGGATGGTGGTCGAAACCTTGGAGACGCCGGGCGTGTACCAGACGTTGAACCAGTTGAAGCCGTATAGCCCGGCCTTCGGAATGGTTTGCATCTTGCCTCCGTAGAAGCGGTGCATGGTGTCGGCGACTTCTTTAAGGAAGAGGGTTTTTCCTTCTGCGATTTGCTCCTTTGAAAATTCGGCAGGGAAGAGTTCATCGAGGTTTTCAAGCTTCAGGTTGTCGATCTTGGCCATGGGTGCATCTCCTTTTGTATTGCAGTTAATGCACTTGATTATGCGCATGCTCTGCGACAAATCAATCTTGAACCACGAAGGATCCACAGATTACTCCGATTGCATGGATTATCTTCACCTTCCGTTTCACGGGAGGACCTAGCGCGGCTTCACCGCGCTTTGACCCTTCATGAATTTCCGGGGTTCAAATAGTTGATGAGGGGGCTTGATGATCGGTCTATGCGGACATAGACTTTACTTGAAAATCAGGGAGTGGTTTGCCTCTCCAGCGGGGGAGAACCCCGTAGGTAGAAAGAAAATTGAATAAACCGGTTTGAAAATGCAGTAAATTGTTATAGGCATTCTAGCCTATATGTATTGAAATAAGTGTTATTAGGGTGTTCGTACATGAATATTAAACAAACGCTTCTCTCTTCGATCGGGCAAAAGTTGTTGCTGGCAACCTCTGGACTGGTCATGTTCCTTCTCTTTCTAATCCCGCACATGGGCGGCAATATCCTGTTCCTGTTCGGTCCGGATCTCTTCAATTCCTACGCCGCGCATTTGCACCAGCTTGTGCCGATTGTGATCGGCATCGAAGTGTTGATGTTGATTTCCATCACGGTCCACATGATCATGGCGTTCCGCGTGGTTTTCGCGAACTGGAAGGCGCACGACAAACGATTCTCGCAAAAATCGACGGTGGAGCGGTCGCTGGCGGCGAAGCTGATGCCGGTTTCGGGCGGGATGATCTTTATCTTCATCGTGAAGCACCTGCTCGACTTTACGCTGGGGGCGGCAAAGGGGCAGGTCGACCTGCACGGGCACATGGTGAACGATGTTTACGGCATGGTATTCGAAAGATTCCAAGATCCCGTCCACGTTGTCTTCTACGTCCTGTTCATGGTGGCGGTGGGGATGCACCTCAGCCACGCGCTGCAAAGCTCGCTGCAAACCTACGGCCTGCATGTCCCGCGCGAAGGCAGCAAGCTCAAGCTCGTCAGCACGCTCCTCGCCATCGGCATGGCGGGCACCTTTGCCATCATCCCTGTCGTGGCATTCATTCGATAGTTTTTACCCGAGGAACCCCATGAAACTTGACTCCAAAATCCCCGAAGGGCCCATGGCCGAAAAGTGGACGAAGCACCAGTTCAACGTCAAGCTGGTCAACCCGGCCAACAAGCGCAAGCACACGGTGATCGTGGTCGGCACCGGCCTCGCCGGTGCGTCAGCCGCCGCAACGCTGGCCGAGCTCGGCTATGTGGTCGACTGCTTCACCTATTCCGACAGCCCGCGCCGCGCGCACTCCATCGCCGCGCAGGGCGGCATCAACGCCGCGAAAAACTATCCCAACGACGGCGACTCCATCTACCGCCTCTTCTACGACACCGTCAAGGGCGGCGACTTCCGCTCGCGCGAGGCCAACGTCTACCGCCTTGCCGAGGTCAGCAACCAGATCATCGACCACTGCGTCGCGCAGGGTATTCCGTTTGCGCGCGAATATGGCGGCTACCTCGACAACCGCTCCTTCGGCGGCGCACAGGTTTCGCGGACCTTCTACGCCCGCGGGGAAACCGGCCAGCAGTTGCTGATCGGTGCGTACGGCGCGCTCTCCAAGGAGATCAAAAAGAAAACCGTCAAGATGCACACCCGCAGCGAGGTGGTCGATGTCGTGGTGGTCGACGGCCAAGCGCGCGGCATCATTGCCCGCAACCTTGTTACCGGAGAGCTGACCCGCCACGTGGCCGATGCCGTCGTGCTGGCAACCGGTGGCTACGGCAACGTTTTCTTCCTTTCCACCAACGCGATGAACTGCAACGCCAGCGCCGCGTGGCGCGCGTATAAAAAGGGGGCGGCCTTCGCGAACCCGTGCTACACGCAGATCCACCCGACCTGCATCCCGATGCACGGCGAATACCAGTCGAAGCTCACCCTCATGAGCGAAAGCCTCCGCAACGACGGGCGCATCTGGGTGCCGAAAGCCGAGGGCGACAAACGCCCCGCCAACGAGATTCCCGAAGACGAGCGCGACTACTACCTTGAACGAAAATACCCCAGCTTTGGAAACCTCGTCCCGCGCGACCTCGCCTCCCGCAACGCCAAGCTGGTCTGCGACGATGGCCGCGGGGTCGGGGCCACCGGCAACGCCGTCTACCTCGACTTTGCCGACGCGATCGAGCGGCTCGGCCGCGATCAGATCGAAGCGAAGTACGGCAACCTGTTCGAGATGTACAACCGCATCACCGACGAAGATCCGTACACCACGCCGATGCGGATCTTCCCCGCCGTGCACTACACCATGGGCGGCCTGTGGGTGGACTACAACCTGATGACCACGCTGCCCGGCCTCTATGCCATCGGCGAAGTCAACTTTTCCGACCACGGCGCCAACCGTCTGGGCGCGAGCGCGCTCATGCAGGGACTGGCCGACGGCTATTTTGTCCTGCCCAACACCATCAACGACTATCTCGCCTCGGCCGAAATTCCAAAGATTGGAACTGACCACGAGGCGTTTTCCGAAGCCGAGGCCGCCGTGCAAGACAAGCTCGACAGACTGCTGGCCGTCAAGGGCTCCCGCACGGTCGACGACTTCCATCGCGAGCTAGGTCAGCTGCTCTGGGAAAACTGCGGCATGGGGCGCAACGCCGAACACTTGAAGGAGGCGCTCGAAAAGATTCCGCAGATCCGCGCCGAGTTCTGGAAAAACGTCAATGTGCCCGGTTCCGCCGCCGACTTGAACCAGGCGCTGGAAAAAGCCAACCGCGTCGCCGACTTCATGGAGTTCGCCGAGCTGATGGTGAAGGACGCGCTCAACCGCGCCGAGTCGTGCGGCGGCCACTTCCGCGAGGAAAGCCAGACCGAGGAGGGCGAAGCCCTGCGCCGGGACGACGAGTTTGCCTATGTCGCCACCTGGGAGTTCCAGGGATTGGAAGACGAGCCGGTGCTCCACAAGGAAGAGTTGGTATTCGAAGAGGTCAAACTAAGCCAGAGGTCGTACAAGTAATGTCTGAAAAAATCAATGTAACACTGAAGGTCTGGCGCCAAAACCAAGGCGAAGAAGGCGGATTTAAAATCTATCAGGCGCAGGAGATCGACACCGATGCCTCGTTCCTCGAAATGATGGATATCGTGAACGAGCAACTGACGCTCAACGGCGAGGAACCGATCGCGTTCGAGGACGATTGCCGCGAGGGCATCTGCGGGTGCTGCGGCACGCTGGTCAACGGGAAGACGCACGGCTCGCACGAGCACACCACGCTCTGCCAGTTGCACATGCGCAAGTTCAAGAACAACGACCAGATCGTCATCGAACCCTTCCGCGCCAAACCCTTCAAGGTGATCAAGGATTTGATCGTCGACCGTAGCGGGCTCGATGCCATCATTGCCGAAGGCGGCTATGTTTCCGTCAAGACCGGCAACGCGCCGGAGGCCGCGACGACCCCGGTCAAGAAGGAGCTGGCCGAAGCGGCGATGGATGCCGCCGAGTGCATCGGCTGCGGCGCGTGCGTGGCGGCTTGCCCGAACGGCTCGGCGATGCTTTTCACGGCGGCGAAGGTAAGCCAATA
The DNA here is from genome assembly GCA_030630445.1 of Kiritimatiellales bacterium. Classification (GTDB taxonomy): domain Bacteria; phylum Verrucomicrobiota; class Kiritimatiellia; order Kiritimatiellales; family Pontiellaceae; genus Pontiella. The sequence continues at coordinate 11,549 of DAOVNC010000068.1, forward strand.
TGCATTATTGCCGCAGGGGCATCCCGAGCGGACGCAGCGCGCCACGAACATGGTGAACAAGATGGACG
>DAOVNC010000001.1 GCA_030630445.1 Kiritimatiellales bacterium
GAATATGAAAAAGATGAGTTTAAAAAGAGTTTAAGAACGTGGACAAATCTTTATTCTTTTCTTGCTCAAATAATGCCATTTAAAGAACCTGAATTTGAGAAGTTTTATGCTTATGCAAAACTACTTCAAACCAAACTGCCTAAAAAAGAATTGTCGGACAGTTTGCAACTTTCAGATGAGATTGCAATGGAGTATTATCGTTTGCAAAAAATAAAAGAAGGCTCAATTGATTTAGTAAAAGGAGAAGATGGAGAATTAGACGGATTAAGCGAAGCAGGAATAAAAAGAGCAAAAGAAGAAAAAGCAAGACTATCTGAAATCATTGAAGTTCTAAACGAAAGATTTGGAACTGAATTTGTTTGAGGACTGGAAGGCCGAGTTGGTTCGGTTTGCGAATGAATTTGTGAAACAGGAAGGAGCGAGGCGACAATGAAAGGAATTATTCTGGCCGGGGGATCGGGAACCCGTTTGCATCCGGTAACGAAGGTGGTGAGCAAGCAATTGCTTCCGGTATACGACAAGCCGATGATCTACTACCCGCTTTCCACCCTGATGCTCACCGGCATTCGCGACGTGTTGATTATCAGCACTCCGCACGATCTTCCACTGTTCGAGCGATTGCTGGGCGATGGCTCGGAGCTTGGCATGCGCTTTTCCTATGCCGAACAACCGGCACCCGAGGGGTTGGCGCAGGCCTTTGTGATTGGCCGGGAATTTATTGGGGACGATGATGTGTGCCTGATTCTCGGGGACAATATTTTCTACGGCATGCACTTTACCGCAACGCTTAAACGCGCACGGGAGCGCACCAGCGGCGCCACCATCTTTGCCTATCCCGTGCGCGATCCGGAGCGCTACGGCGTCGTCGAGTTCGATAAAACCGGCAAAGCGCTTTCATTGGAAGAAAAGCCCGAAAGCCCGAAGTCCAACTATGCGATTCCCGGCCTCTATTTCTATGACAACCGGGTGGTTGAAATTGCCGCAACCCTCAAACCCTCGCCCCGTGGCGAGCTGGAGATTACGGATGTGAACAGGCAATATCTCGAATGGGGCGAGCTTAGTGTCGAATCCCTTGATCGCGGCTTCGCCTGGCTGGACACCGGCACCCACGATTCCCTGCACGAAGCTTCTGCCTTTGTGGAAACCATCGAAAAACGGACAGGCCTCAAGATTTCCTGTGTTGAAGAGATTGCGTGGAATCGCGGGTATATCGATGATGCCCAGCTTCTTAAGACCGGGCAGTCCATGCACAAGAATCCGTATGGTGGATACCTGCTGGAACTTCTGAAGAATCGATAGGGTGGCTACGATGGAACCTATCCATTTATCTGATGACTTAATCTTTGCCGAAGGCGGACGACGCTATTGTTTTGTTCATCCAGATGATCCGAATAAATGCGTGAAAACGCTTAACCCCAACGGCGATCCCCGCAAACGGAAAAAAGAGGCGGTTTGGTATAAAAAACTACGGCCGGTTTCCATGTTCGATGACAACAAGCGCGAACTAAAATCCTTCGAGGAACTGGCAAAAAAAGGCGAAGCGGTCTGGAACCATTTTCCGCATTGCTACGGCATTCAGTCAACCAACCGGGGCGATGGAATTGTTACCGACCTGATCCGCGATGCGGATGGTCTTGTTTCAAAAACCGTCCGGCAATATGTGGCGGCCAACGGGAAAACGACTGAACTGCTGGGTGCATTGGAAGCGTTTTTTAATCTATTTCGCAAGCACCTGATTATCACCCGTGATGTGCTCGATCATAATTTGGTCGTGCAGGCGGGCGATGAAAAGCTGACCATCTACATGATCGATGGCTTTGGCTCTTCCGAGGTATTGCCGTTCTCCCGGTGGTTGGAGTCGGTCGGAGAAAAAAAAGTAGCGCGGAAGATTGCGCGGTTCTCAGCTCGCTACAATTTGAATCTGCGCCAAAAGCCGGTGAGTAAATGAAGACGGGTTGCTTTGTTATTACGCTTGATCCGAAGAGTCCCGGTGTTCGTGGACTGCTTGATGAGTTGGCCCGCCAGGGGATTGCTGTAGACTTGTTTTCGGCTGTTGACGGCCGGAGGGGGGTGCCACCGCTTGAGCCCGGTGAGGAAGTCGATCAGCAGAAGGCACTCCTGCGAAAGCGTGCCCCACTGAATTCATCCGAGGTTGGGTGTTATCTGTCGCACTATCGATTGATCAAATCAACTTATCACGCTGGCATTGACAAACTTTGTGTCTTCGAAGACGACATAGGGATTGAGGCTGGATTAAGTGATGTGCTCCGCGATATTTATACATTGCCAGAAGAATTTGAGTTTGTTCGATTGATGGGGCTGAGGGTTCGTGAAAGGAAGGTTGTAAGGGGTTTGCCCAGCGGTCGGCTACTTGTGCGGCCGTGCCGCGGTTTGCAGGGGACGCAAGGCTATGTGGTGAACCGGAACGGCATGGAAAAAATACTTCGGCATGGACGGGTGCTGGATTTGCCGATTGATATTTTCTATGACACCTTCTGGGAAACGGATCTGAAATGCTATGGCATTGAACCTCATGCGATTTATGAACGCGATCTGGGATCATCCATTAAGAAAGCAAAGGAAACCGGGGTTAGTCATGCGCTTCCGGTTTTGTTGCGATGGCATCTTGGGAAGGTGATAAAAAGTGTTCGCCGCATATTATACCTAAACCAACACAGGTCTGCCTTTTACCCAAATGAAAAACCCAAGGGAATGCCGGGGCGTACTGAACGCATGAAATAGCCGGGGGGTTGAAGCCATGGAGAGGCAGGGAATGCCTAATGCGTTATGAATACAGACATCAATGTGATAGCACGGCCTGAATTGAAGCAGTTAGAGGCTCTAAGGGAATCTATCCTTAATGAGTTGTCCCCCCGGCTGGCGGGCAAACGTGTAGCCTATCTGGATATGCCGATTCACCTCAATTTTGGTGACTTGTTGATCGAAAAAGGAACCTATCATTTTTTTAATGAGGTGAACGTTGACCTCTGGAACAGGGTATCGCTGCTTGATCAGAAAAGATTGTTCCATCAGCACATTCCTTTGGATGTAATCCTTGTTCTCCATGGAGGCGGTAACTTTGGGGATATCTACCCTTATCATCAAGATTTTAGACTCAAGGTGGTTGATGCCTTTCCAGATCATCAAATTATCATGCTTCCGCAATCTATCCATTTTAATGAGGAAGACACCTTCAAGGCTCAATCTGGAATTATAAACCGGCACAGCAATCTAAAACTGTATGCTCGAGATCAATATTCGTATGATTTTTTGACCCGTGGCATTGATGCGGAAAAGGTCGGTCTATTGCCGGATATGGCCATGATGCTGTTGGGGAGCTGGGACTGGAAAAAAAAACAAGAGGACAAAACTTTGATATTCCGCAGAAAGGATGCTGAGTCCATGGTGGGAGCACAGGAGGGTTCTTTTGACTGGAGAGACCTTGTTTCGCGGCATGACCGGAAGAATTACCGGTTGTTAAAACGACTGTTTAAGCTACAGAATCAGTTTTGTTGCGATTTAGGAGCCCACGCTTTGTGGCCGCGCTTTCGTGATGGAATGATTGAAAAAGCCGTTTTCCACTGCCGGCAGTATGGATGTATTGATACAGACCGTTTGCATGGTTTTATCCTAGCGCAGCTTTTAGGAATTCCTGCAATCTGCCGTGATAATTCCTATGGAAAAATTGCACGCTACACCCAGGCTTGGCTTTGAGTTGGGCTGATCATTTACCTCTCAAACGACGGGATTCTGCTTTGATTCGGCGTTTCAGGTAATAAGGCCAGACCGGTCTCCGCAAGACGTTTCGCAACGCCCTCCTGAGTTGCTCTGTTTCTTTGACATCCCTCAAGGCATCTAGGTTCTCTTTAATGAAGGCCCGCGTGTTGTCGTCATAGGCTTTGATTTTGGAAACTAGTCGAAGGTTTAGTTTTGAATCAAAGGTTGTACAGCGTTCCAATGCCTCGTTCGCCGCAAGGTTAATCATTGTTCTGATGCATTTTTCACATTGCCCGCAGTTGTAGGATCCATTTGGGTTTTTCCAGCAGACCCGAAGGCTTTCAAGGGCAATATCAGATTGGGCAATCAACTTAACTTTTTCTACTCGCGTCGCCTCGCATCCGTCATGGATGAATTTAAGCGACTCCGTACTCCACAGAGGATCCAGCACCGGATGCGAACCCCATGGAAACAGTTCTGCATAGGTGTGGGTTGCTGGAATAAAAATACGCCGAAAATGTGGTGATAGCAGATGACCGATTGTTGCCAGAGCTGCACCATGTGCAAGGGGACCCCATTTTACATATGGGTTTAGCAGGTCGCGTAGGTTCGTTTCGATTTCTATGAGGTTCTTTCCTAGCCGTTTTGCGATCGTATTTATTTTTTCTGAGGTTTTGTTTCGCAATGCGGTATCGGAAAGGCGGATGTCAAAGCCATGTACAAAGATGATGTCAGTGATTTCGTCCTGTTTTTTCAATAGGGTATAGAAAGAGTCTACGCCGCCGGAGAAAAAGGTGCCGACCCGTTCTTTTTCGGTTGGTTCTTCGGCAGGTGCGGTTCCGTTGATTTTGATTCGATGTAGCGTTGGATCCCATGAACGGTAAATATCCTGAATTGTGTTGGAGATTGTATCAAAGAACAGAGGGCTTACTTTCTCCTCCATAAACAGGCTTTCTCCCCCGACCCGCATGCTGGGTAGCAGGGTTGCGGATAGAAAGGCCTCTGGGCTGGCTGCCAATAGCGCATCTTTTGACTTGAAGTATATAGTGTAGTCTTTCCCGCCGATCAGCAGGTCGGCCTCTGTGGTTACTGTGTGCCCCGTGGTAGAAGAGTGAATATGGGTTATTTGGTTTGGCATGTTTGCTGTCCCTTTATTTAAAGATCGATATTCCATCTTATCTATAAACTTCAGCTTGCCAGATGTAGTCGTTGGAATAGGGTTGTCCGAGGGTGGTTTCGATCATGAACTTGACGATCCGCTGGCCGGAAAAGTGTTCGTGGTAGAAGGCGCGTCCGGCGGCGGCTACGGCTTGGCGTTTTGCATCATCATTCTGAAACTCGATTGCTTTTTGAATTAGCTCGTCTTCGTTGCTGAAGAAGGCGACGTGTTCGTCGGTGAAGAAGTGGCGCATATCACCTTTATCCCATACGAAGGCCAGTAGGCCATTCCCCATGAGTTGCGAGAGGCGGGCCGAGGTATACCAGGGCCAGTCTTCAAAGCGGTTGAGGTTGAGCCCCATTTTACTGGTGGCCAGCACCTGATCGTAGGCATGGCTCCATACGGGAGGCTTGCCATAAATTCCGTAGGTTTCAAAGCGTAGCTGATCTTTTATCTTTTCATGCAGACTGACGATTAGCGGATAGCGGTCGTCGGTCTTTGCTCCTTTTCCGCAATACATTAGATCGCGCTCAAATTCGGTTTTTTGCGAGTTATCCATGTCCTCAACCGCCGGATCGGTGGCGTTGGGAATGTGGCCTACAATGTTTTTCCCGGTAGAAAACTGTTTGAGCGGGTCGCCGGCTGTGGTTACAAAGATGGCATCCACTACCTCCTTGCGCCAGTTAATGACCTTGATGTTGCGCTCCCTCCAAAGTGGATCGACATTGCGATAGATGATCGGAACGGCGGGCATTAGCTTTTTGATCTCAAGCAAGGTTTTATTCGTGATCAGGTCGCTGTGGCCGATCAGGATCACATCGGGTCTGAAATTATCGCAGGTTTCGATGAAGCGTCGGTTGGCAGCCCGAATACCCAGGGGCTTGATATTCAGCGGTGCCTCAAATTTGGCAATGTCGCGTTCGCTGTACTCACAAACCTTCCAGTTGTTGCGAATCATGCCGTTGAACAGCTTGCGGCCAGTAGCAACCTTGGTTTGGCCGTAACGCCGGATCATCATATTGTCGGAGTGGATAATGCGCATGGTGGATAATCTATTTGAGTTCCTGAGTGAGGTTATATCGATCAAAGACCGCCTTGATCTTCTGGTCGTTGCCATGAGAGGTTTGTTTATTGCGTCGCTTTAAGGAGGTTTCCTGAGAACCCTCGATGGTTAAGAAGTTGGTCATGAAGTGACGGTGTCCGGGTACGACCCTGCACGGGGTACCTTTTTTTAGACTCATGGCTTTTAACCAAACATCGTCCGCTCCGGGGGCCAGCTCAAGGAAGGCCTCTTGATTGGCAATTTCAGGATCAAAGCAACCGGGGAAGTATAACACACCGCCGACGCCTGTAGGGAAGATGAGTTTGGAGGGACTGGTGTCGTTTCTGGACCAGTCCCATTGCTTGTAGGGATTGATCTCTCCATTGTCATTGAATGTGATCTTGTGCCCGCGATGGCAATGAACGGTGTTCGGAAATTGTAAGAAGGATTTATAGAGTTGATCGATCGTGTCGATGGGATAGAGAAAATCATCGTCGACCGTAATTAAAAGGCTGTTGGGATATTTTTGTAGGGTGTAGTGATATTTGGTGTAGGGGCCTAGGTCTTTTTTGCAGAAAAGGATTTCGAGGCCCCGTTTTTGCTGTAGTTTTAGCGTTTCGGGTAGCATTTGTTCTGAAAAATCCTCGGAAGAAATGCAGAGGACGATTTTGTCGGGCTTGAGCGATTGTTGCATAATACTTTCGATCGTAAGGTAGGCATCGTGGATTCGCTTACCGAAGGAGGTTAGCGAAACAACCAGTTCATGCCCGGCGTTGTTGCCGATGCCCGATTCTTTACTGTGCAGCGTTTTGTCCTCGAGAAGCAGGCATCGTTGAATGGTTTTATGGCGCGTCATGGCGTCGTCGAATTTTCGTTTCTGCTTGGCCCTGCGCTTCTGTTTGAAATGAACATGTAGTTTTTTCATTAAGTATCTTCTTTTCTGGAGAGGAAAACCTATATGTTTTGTCCGTTAAGGGAAATGTTTAGTTTATGAAAATCACTCAAATCATGCTGGGAAAAGGATTCGGCGGAGCCGAACGGTCGTTCGTGGATACCGCACTGGCACTGGCTGCGCGGGGACACGAGGTTCAGGCGATCTGCCATCGGAAGTTTGTAAAGCGTGGTCTGTTGGAAAATGTATCTGGCCTACAGCTCGAAACCATCAAGGCGGGGGGGGAGTTGGATTGGTTCACACCGCGCCGGATTGCAAAGCTGATCCGCCAGTTTCAGCCGGAGATTGTGCACACGCAATTGAAGCGGGCGGCGTGGCATGGCGGGCGCGGTGCACATATGGCCGGAGTTCTGGTGGTCTCCAAGCTGCACAACTATGTCAAGCTTGAGCGCTATCGCTATGTCCATACCCTGATCGGCACCACGGAAGATCAACGCCAGCATGCGCTGAAGCTAAACTGGCCGGAGGATCGCGTTACCGTAATCCCTAATTTCTCGCGCGTTCTTCCGGTTGAAAGCGCTCGTGCTCCTGGGCAGCGCCCCCTGCGCCTGCTTACCTATGGACGCTATGTGCACAAGAAGGGTTTTGATGTTTTATTGAAAGCCCTGCGGAAGCTGATCGATAGCGGAGTGGATGCAACGCTTACGATTGGGGGAAGCGGCCCGGAGTTGGAAGCGCTGTCGGCGTTGGCGGAAGAACTCGGCATTGCGGACAAGGTGGCTCTTGGTATCTGGATCGACGATGTGGCTGCCGCACTGGATCAGGCCGATGTGTTTGTGCTGCCTTCGCGTGACGAGCCGTTTGGAATTGTGATGCTGGAGGCGATGGCGCGTGGTCTTCCGATCATTACCTCCCGTACGCAGGGACCTTCGCAGGTGCTGACGGATGAAACAGCCTATTTTGCGGATATTGATTCCGTTGAAATGCTGGCGGATGCACTACAGCAGGTGGTGGAGAATCCAGAGAAGGCTAAGGGAAAAGCAGTTGCGGCATTGGAACTCTATTGTACGACCTACCACGAAGATGCGGTGCTACCCCGGTTTGAGGCGCTCTACCGGTCGGTTAGCTCGCGGTAGACCGCGAGCTCGGTTTCGGTCATGTGGGCAAGGCTAAAGCTTGCATCGATGTGTTCCCGCATATTGGAAAAACCGAATTCCAAGGATTGGAAGATTTTTTCTGCCAGGGCTTCGTGATCGTTCGGCGGGAAGAAGAATCCGTTTTCTCCATCCAGCAGGATATCGAGTGAGCCGCCGTGGGCGCTGGCCACCACCGGCGTGTTCATGGCTAGGGCTTCGGCGGCGGTGCGGCCAAAGGTTTCGGGTTTCGTCGATGCGGCGGAAACCACGAGATTGCTGAGGGAATAGATTTCCCGCACCTGCGATTGCGAACCGACGAAACGAATGTCTGCGCCAAGATCCATGGCTAGTTTTTCCAGGGACTGGAGATAATCATCTTTCCCGTGCCACACGCCTCCTGCGGCAATACCGACAACTTCCGGGTGTTTCCTCTGCACTTCGGCCAAGGCTCGGATGAAGCAGTCGTGCCCCTTCCATTCCGTAATGCGTCCGACCATCGTGATGATATAGCGGTCGGTCAGTTCATGCTTGTGCTTGAAGCCTTCGATAAAGCCGGAATCAACCTTTGCTGGATCGAAGTGTTCCATGTCGATGCCGCGCGGAATATATCGAAGAATCGATTCGTCGACGGCATAGTTATGGAGGATGTAGTCCTTGATGGAGCTGCTGCCGTAGATGACGCGGTCGCCCTTGAGCATGATTTCGCTGTATTTGCTAACGCTGTTGAAGCCGTGGACGGTGGTGACAAAGGGGATGTGCAGCTTCTTGTTGGCGAACCAAGCCAGCCAAGCGGGTACGCGGCTGCGGGCGTGGAGAATATCAGGGTGTAATGCGTGAAGCGTATTGCGTAATTGGTGAACGCGGATGGGAACGGTCAACGGGTTTTTAGAGCAGACATCAAGGGTGATGTGCCGTCCTCTGTCTTGTTCGATCTGGCTTGCCAGTTCCCCTCCTTTGGAAATGACGGTGGATTGGTGACCGCGCTTGACGAGTTCGCGGCTGAATTCGACCGTCCCTCGCTCGACGCCCCCTTGGTTGAGTTCGGGTAGTATTTGAACAATATGCATGGCTAGGTTTTTAACCACGGACTACACGGATTACACGGAAAATAACCAGATAATTTTACTTTCCGATTCGATTGCGTTTAGGGAGTATGTCGCGCATGAAAAACGATGACAACACTCCGTCCCGCTCCGTTGAAATCTATAAACGGTTATTCCCTTTTGTGCGCCCCTACCGCATGCGGTTGGTAGTGGGCATTGTTTGCGGGATTCTTCAAGGTGGAGCCACGTTTGGGATGCTGGTGGCTTTGCGCTGGGCATTGGGCGGTATTTCCGGCGATGATTTGAGCCTGTCCGGCCTGCCTGCGCTCGATGAACCGGAAGGCAGTACGGGGGGGATCGGCTTGAATCGCCTGTTGCTTGCCGTTTCGATCCTACCCCTGTTTACCATCCTTCAAGGCATTCTGTTCTTTGCGGGGAAATATTTCGTTGAATGGGTGGGCAATCGGGTGATTACCGATTTGCGCAGCCATCTTTTCGAGCATATCCATGCCCTGCCGATGCAGTTTTTCTCCAAAAACCGGGTGGGTGAATTGATTTCACGCATTACGAGCGATACCGGATTGCTGACCCAGTTGGTTTCGAATGTAATCGGGGACATAATCCGGGAGCCGTTCACGTTGATCGGCTGCATTGCCGCCTTGATCTATTTGGATTGGCATCTGTCGATTGTTGCGTTGGTGGTCTTTCCAATTTGCATCCTCCCCGTGGCGTTGCTTGGCCGCAAGGTGCGAAAGGCCTCCAAGGTGGGTCAGGAGAGTCTGGGCGATATGCTTTCCGTGGTGCAGGAGTCCATTGGCGGCGCGCTGGTGGTGAAGGCCTTCCAGATGGAGAAGGAGGAGACCCGTCGCTTTAATATTTTCAACACCAAGGTATTCAAGATGGTGATGCGCCAGTCGCGCGCGCGGTCTCTGAACGAGCCGATCATGGTCTTTTTTTCCTCTATTGGTCTTTCCGGCGTGGTGGTCTATGCCTATCTAAACGATCTTTCGCTTGCCCTGCTGTTTTCCTTTGGAGCGGCCATGGTGACGATGTACAAACCAGCCAAGAAGCTGAGTCAAATCCATTTGCGGATCCAACGGGCTACTCCGGGTGCCGAACGCATCTTTGAGATTCTGGATGTCGTCAATACGATTGATGACGCTCCCGATGCCGTGCCGTTCACGGGTCAGGTTCAATCGGTTGACTTTAAGGACGTTTCTTTCGCCTACGATGAAAAGAAAATTCTCGATGGGATTAATTTACAGACCCAGGCCGGGCAGTGTATCGCTTTTGTCGGATCTTCCGGTGCGGGGAAAACAACGATTGTGAATCTGATTCCGCGCTTCTTCGATGTAACAGAAGGGTGCATCAAGTTGAACGGGCGCGATATCAGGGCGTATACGGTACATTCGTTGCGCGAGCAGATTGGAATCGTGACGCAGGAGACGGTGCTGTTCAACCGCAGTGTGGCGGACAATATTTCCTACGGTTCCCGGGATGCCACCCCTGAGCAGATCGAGGATGCCGCCCGCCGCGCCAACGCACATGCATTTATTCAAGAACTGGAAAACGGTTACGATACAGTGATTGGAGAGCGTGGCTCGTTGCTTTCCGGTGGAATGGCGCAGCGGGTCGCCATTGCCCGCGCGTTGCTCAAAAACCCGCCGATCCTGATTCTTGATGAGGCGACCAGCGCACTCGATACCGAGTCGGAGCGGTTGGTTCAGGGCGCGCTCGACGAACTAATGAAAGACCGTACGGTATTTATGATTGCCCACCGCCTATCCACCATTGCACATGCCGATTTAATCGTGGTGCTTGAGCAAGGGAAGATTGTAGAGCAGGGTACGCACGAGGAACTGCTTGAAAAAGGCGGGAAGTATAAATACTTCTACGATATCCAGTTCACTAACACTTAGTAAATATCCTGAACGCCCTGCTTGAGAATCGATCCCAGATCGATCTTTGTATCGGCATCGCCTAGCATTCTATCAAAGACATGGATGGCACCGCGTGCTTCCAGCCCTTGGATCAATTCCTCGAACTTGTTGGGCGTTGTTAGCTGGCGGTTCATCAGCACCTCCACCTTGGCGGTGCCGAAGCTGGCGCATTCGCTAATCATCGACGCCGAGTCGGAGGTGACGAACAGGCGGTCGCAGAGCTGGATGAAGGCAGGGATGGGATTGTACGGATCGCGCGAGTTGATCAATTTGTAATCAAAGTCAAATCCGTCGATTACGGCTTCGACTTGCTTCGGGGTTCGGCGCGAGGTGGTGACCCAGCGTTCCATCCCTTCGGTCGTTTCGAAAATCTGCTCCAGTTGCCGTTGCATCTCGACGGCATCGATTTCGGATACGGCATTCGGCCCGCCGATGATGATGCCGACTGCCGGTTTTGCCGAGGTGTGCTTGTTATTGAATTCAGCTGTTTTTTCAGCGAAGAAAGTTTCGTCGGCCACGCATAGGTTCAGGGGCAGTTCGGTAATGTTTTTCCGCTTGGGCGGATGGTCGTAGGCCGGGCAGAAGATGTGGCTAAAATCGAGTCGGTAGCCTTTGGGGTGGAGGATGGCAATATTGGGAATCCCGAGTTTCTTTGCCAACCGCTTGTTGGCGTAGTAGGTGGTCGAACCGGTGGAGACGATGTAGCTGAAATCTGAAACTTGAAACTTGAAACTTGAATCGGTGTACAGCTTTTCTGTGAAGATGCCGAAATGGTCGAGGAGGTAGGAGAGGGCTTTGTGGAATTTGCTTTTGTAGGCGACTTCGAGGATTTCGTATTCCAGCCCCAGAGGTTTGCAGAGGGCAATGGATTGGTTGAAATGGCCGGGTTTGCCGTCGCTGATGATAAGTGCGTGCTTCATCGTTCTTCCTTTTTCAGACCCCAGCGGTTGTGCATCCAGAACCATTGGTCGGGGTACTGGCGAACCATCTCTTCGATAATCTGCTGGTGGATACGGGTTAGTTCGTGAACCTGCTCCTCCATGGGTTTTCCGTTATCCGTCCAATGAACAGGCTCGCCAATGAGCAATCGGTATTTTCGATGCCCGGCTTTAATCATGAAGGCGGGTTGCACCGTGACGCCGAAGCGGATCTGCAGGAGGGCGGGTGATCCCGTGGTGGGGGCGGGTTTCCCAAAGAAGTCTACATAAATCCCTTCGGGTGGCTTTAGTTTCTGATCGATTAGGAGTCCGCAAAGATCCCCCTTTTTTATGGCCTTCATAATCCGCATCAAGGCATTTTTCTTATAGAAAACGCTGACGCCAAAGCGTTCCCGCAAAGGGCGGACAATGCGCTCTTCCAAGAGCAGGTTGTTTCCTTTTCGTGCAATGACATGGACTTGCCTGCCAAGGCGGAGCGCCGCATATTGAGGCATCAGTTCCCAGTTGCCAAGGTGACCCGTGATCGCCAGCAAGCCCTTTGAGTTGTCCGTATGGGTTCGGTCGAACCGTTCCCAACCATCTGTTTCGACCATGTCCATTAGCCGTTCATTGGAAACCCGGTTAGTCATGATCAGTATGTTGAGCACCATGGATTCGGAGAGGTTGACATACGATTTTTTAACCAAAACCCTGCGTTCTTTGATCGGCATCTCCGGGAAAGCGATTTCCGTGTTGCGCAAGGCGAGGTTGCGTCGCCGGCCACTGGCGATGTAGAAGAGCAGGGCAAAACCCTTGAACAAGGCATAGACCGCTTCTTCGGGAAGAATGCGACTAAAGTTCAGCGTTGCAATCGTTGCTGCATATTCTAGTTTTTCGCGTAGTGCCATGGTTTTGATGGGGTTTGTTGGTGCGTATTAAAGCCTGAAATTCCACGCAACTGCAACTGGATTGCCTCTTAACTTGAGCTATGGACGATTCAGCACTACATTGTGGGGGAGCTTGCTGCTCCGGTTGATTATTGTTGGTTGTCAGTTGCTAGGCAGGAATTACCTCGTTTTCCCGTGAGAGGTGTCTTGATCCAACAACCAACAACTGATAACTGCCGCGCAATTGCGTGGCCCGGGAGATGGAATTTGCATAAACTAAACAAATATTTGGTTAGGGACTTTCTAACGGTCTTTGCCGTGGCGATGCTGTTGATTACCTTCGCCTTTACCATTGGCGCCATCTATAAGGTGATCGATATCATGGCGCGGGGAATTTCCATCGGCGTGGTCGGGCGCTTCTTCCTCTATAATATTCCATATTCACTCGCTTACTCGATTCCCATCAGTTCGCTCTTTTCGACCCTGCTTATTTTTGGACGGCTTTCATCGGACAGCGAAATCAGCGCGATGAAAAGCAGTGGTTTGAGCATGTGGCAGATTGCGTCGCCCATTGTGCTGATCTCCCTCGTGCTCGTTGGCATCTGCCTCTACAACAACTGTATCGTCTATCCGTCGACCACCTATGCCAACCGAAAGCTGATCAAGGGCATGGGCGTGGAGGATCCGATTAAGCTCCTTGAGGAAGGACGCTTCATTCGCGAATTCCCCGGCTACATGATCTATGTCGGGAAAAAAAATAAAAACCGTGTTCGCGATCTGGTCGTCTACGAGGTCGACAAGGATACGGGCAAGGTGACCGGCAGCGTGCGCGCCAGCAGCGGCATCATGACAGCCGACAAGGAAAAGGCCGAACTGAAGATCGACCTGTTCGACGTGCGCATAGAAATACCCGATCCAGATTTTCCCGATGATTCCACCAAGACCCGCTACGTCAATGCCCGGAACTATCCCATTCGGCTGGACTTCAACGAACTGCTTGGAAACAAGAATGTTTCAAAGAAACGCAAAAACATGACGATATTCGAGTTGGCCTATCGTATCCGCAATGCGGAAACAGAGAATGCCCAGCTGAGCGAACACGATCGCCGCGTTGAGAATAGTCGGTATCTGGTGGAGGTCAACCAGCGCATATGCCTATCGCTCTCTCCCTTCATGTTTGTGCTCATTGCCATTCCTCTGGGCATCACCTCGCACCGCAAGGAATCCTCCATCGGGATGGTAATGAGCCTGGGCATCATGTTTATCTATTATCTCTTCATCATTCTCTCCGACACCTTCGATAGCAAACTCTACCTCTATCCATGGCTGATTCCCTGGATTCCGATTGTCGGCGGCCAGATAGGTGGCTTCCTCCTCCTGCGCCGGGCAAACTAATACGCAATTAAGCTGAACAGTATCCTAACCACGGAATACATAGCGCGGCAAAGCCGTCCCGTGACCCCGTTGGCACGTGGAACGTGACTCACGGTGGCAACCGAAACCGGATCAAATAGGCAGAATAATTTGAACCGCTTCGCTATTTGCTTTGCAAATTATCAATCGTGTTGCTCATGGGTGGCAGAATAATTTACCCAGTCCTGTCGATCGGAAAAATTATTCTGCCACCCAATTATTCTGCCTAACCTGTTTGAATGAAGAGCTCTCCAGAAATGGGTTTCTGAAAACGTGCATAAAAACCCTCGCGCGCATGAGATTGCACCCTGCAAGGCTTGCCATCCTTCGAGGCTCCAAGTATGTTCTTCCCCGCTGTGCTAGACGGGGGTTCAGCGGGCCCTTGTAACCTGCAATCCGCTACAGCAGGGTTAAATTCCCCTACGAGGCAGGAGGACGGCGGTAATCTTTGGTGGAACGTGTTGAAGCAACGGCTTTCGGATGACGAATACGGGCGAACCCCGTCAGGGTCGGAAGGCAGCAGCGGTACACTTTGTTTTTCGGGTGTCCGATGGTTCGGAGTGGAGCGCAAAGCTAGAATCTTTACCGTTCGGCTGAATATCGAATAGGGGTGCACAGCACCTTTTCCAATGGATTGGAAAAGGAAATTCTAAAAACGAATATCGAAATTCTAATTTTATATGGCATACGAAGTATTAGCACGAAAATGGCGACCGCAGCAGTTCTCTGATGTGGTCGGACAGGAGCACGTCACCCGGACGCTGACGAACGCGATCGAGAGCGGACGCGTGGCGCATGCCTACATTTTCATTGGCTCGCGCGGTATCGGGAAGACCACCTCCGCCCGCATCCTCGCCAAGGCGCTTAATTGTGAAAAAGGGCCGACCCCTTTTCCGTGCGATGAGTGCGACTCATGCAAAGAGGTCATGATCGGCAACAGCCTCGACGTGATCGAAATCGACGGCGCGTCCAACAATGGCGTCGACCAAGTCCGGGATCTGCGCGACAACGCCCGCTACACCCCTGCACGCGGCCCGTTCAAGATCTATATCATCGACGAAGTACACATGCTCTCCACCGCCGCGTTCAACGCGCTGCTCAAAACGCTCGAAGAGCCACCTCCGCACGTTAAGTTCATCTTTGCCACCACCGACGTCCACAAGGTTTTGCCGACCATTCTGTCGCGTTGCCAGCGTTTCGACCTTCGCCGTATTTCGGTGCAGGACATTGTCGACCGGCTGCGCAAGGGTTGCGATGAAGAGGGTGTATCCATTTCCGAGGATGCATTGCTGGCGATCGCCCGCGGTGCCGAGGGTGGCCTGCGCGATGCCGAGTCTGCACTCGACCAGATTATCTCTTTCCGGGGCAAGGAAATCGAGGAGGAGGATGTCCTCTCCGTGTTCGGCCTTGTTTCCCGCCATGTGCTCGAGAACCTGACGGGTGCGATCCTGAAATCGGATGTGCCGGGCATCATCAATATTGTCGCGGAGATGGATGGCGCGGGAAAAGATCTTCAACGCGTGGTGATGGAACTGATGGAGCATTTCCGCAACCTGCTCGTCGTGCTTTATGCCGGTAGAGGTTCTTCGGCATTGGAGCTGCCGGAGGCACAGATGAAATTCTACGAAGGGCATGCTGCCGAAACCGAATCCGGGCGGGTGCTGCGCATCATCGACGCACTGGTTGAAACCGATGGCCGCATGCGCTATGCGCTTTCCAAGAAGACCCTGCTCGAAACCGGTCTAATCCGGTGTTCGCGCGCTGCCGAAACCACTACCCTCAACGAGTTGCTCAAACAGGTGGCCGAGCTAAAAAAAAACTTTAAATCCGGCACAGCCCCCGGCGTAGTCGCCGAAGCATCGACCCGGAACTACTCGGTCGATCCGCAAAAAAAAAAGCCGCCCATTGACGAAGTGAAGTTGCTTTTGAATTGCTGGAACGACGTTATCGATCACGTTTCGAAAGCCGACCCGCTCTCCCGCCGCTATTTTCTCGATACCGCACCCCTTCGGGCCGACTCCACGCATTTGGTGGTAGGTTTCGATCCCGAGTTTGCGAGCGAGAAGGAGCGTTTTGACAATGCAAGAACCAAGCTTGCACTGGCGCGTGTGGTGGAAAAACATATCGGGCGAATGCTCGGCGTTCTGTTCGAGCCCTCCAAGCCAACGTCCCGCAAGCCGCTTCCGGCCGACCATGTTGTTTCAGCCACGAGCGCCGACCCTGCGCAGGAACCGACCGGGCTTCAGAAATGGTATGCGAATCCCGTTGTGAAAACCGTGGTGGAAGCCTTTAACGGCGAAATTTCGGATATCCGTGAATAGCACCAAGCACCAAGAACCAAGCACTAAGAACCAAGCACCAAGAACCAAGGACGACACAATATGAACATGATGAAAATGATGAAGCAGGCCGCCGACCTCCAGAAAAATATGAAGAAAAAGCAGAAGGAACTGGCCAAGACGGAAGTGCGGTTTTCCGCCGGCGGCGGAATGGTGACGGCCGTCGCCACCTGCGACATGAAAATCAAGAGCATCAAAATCAATCCGGATGCGGTCGATCCCTCCGATGTTGAAATGCTGGAAGATCTCGTGCTGGCCGCTGTTGACGGTGTGCTCGGTTCGGCTCAGGAAACCATGAGCAAGGAAATGGGCCAGCTGACCGGCGGAATGGACATGCCCTTTTAAAAGGGGAATATCGAAGCGCTAATTTCTAAATTCTAAACAAAACCCAAAACGTGGAAGTTTCGAATTTACCAAATTGGCAATTTTAAATTGTTTAGGATTTAGGGATTAGAATTTAGGATTTCTGCGAATGCAGCATTTGGTTCCACTCGATAATCTCGTCGCGGCATTGAGCCGCCTTCCGGGTATTGGAAGGCGAACGGCTGAGCGCATGGCGATGAGCTTGGTTCAGGATCAAAAGGGGTTGATGCGCATGTTGGCGAACACCCTGCTTGAGGCCGACGAGGGCATTGCCTGTTGCGAACGGTGCGGCAGCGTGACGCTTTCATCGGAAAATCCTTGCGAGCTTTGCATCAAGCCACGGCGCGATGCCCATATCCTTTGCGTGGTGGAGGCGCCTGGCGATATCATGAAGATTGAGCAGTCGGGCGGCTTCCTCGGGCGCTACCATGCCCTCATGGGCAAGCTTTCTCCGATGCATGGAACGGGTGCGGCCGACTTGCGGGTCGACAAGCTCCTTCGACGCATTTCGGATGAGGGAATCGCAGAGGTTTTGATTGCATTGGGAACCGATGTCGAGAGCGATGCCACTTCGAGCTATCTTAACGAGGTTCTTGCTGCCCGGGGCGTCGTTGTTAGCCGCATTGCATTTGGTCTTCCGGCGGGCAGCGCCATTGAATATTCCGACGCCTCCACGCTCGCGCACGCCATTGCCGGGCGGCAGAAAATGGGATAGGGAAACGGGGGTTTCCACCGTTTGGATGTCGAGGGGGACTGTGCGGAAGAAAGTTGGTTTCGGGATATTGACTTCCCGGAAGATTCATGTACCTTTCCAACTTCTTTCGAGAATTCCTGCGTAGCTCAATGGTAGAGTAGGTGACTGTTAATCACTTGGTTGTTGGTTCGAGTCCAACCGCAGGAGCCAGTTTTAAAGGGTTTATCTTTACCGATAATCCCTTTTTTTTTGGCCTAAAATGGGTTGGCCACGTTTTCCACACTGATCTGATGACTCGTGATATTTCCTGATACCGGAGGATGAAAATGGAAACAAAGTGGAAACTTTTTCGGTTCGCGATCATGAACGCTGTATCGGAAGTCGGAAACTTGGTCGGCATCCCGGTGATGACGTGCCACTCATCATCACCCCCGCCACCCCTATTGGGTCCCATCCGGCGGCCCCCCGTGGTATGGATCGTTCCACTGTGGAGTCCCATGCGCGCGCTCGGCGCTTCCCAGAAAACGCCTTTGCCTACCAGCAACCACGCCCTCAAAAAAAAATCGGGGAGCAGGCATGGCCTGTTGGCGGGGCTGATGTCGGTTTGGGCGGATACGAATCAAACGGCGTCGCCGGTTCAATTCTATCGGGTCGAGTTGGGATCCTGAGCAGGTCTTCCACGAAACTCGAAACCTAAATTATCACTTCACGTGTGCTTCCTGCAGGTACACTCTCATTAACATGAGTTCAATCTTTGTTGTGCCAACGAACACGAGTCCTGTTGTGTATGAGGGGTTCCCCAGATTGGCTCCAGCAACTGGGTTTATGGCATTGGCGGCATCTACCGCAGGAGCCATTTTAAACCCAGTTATCGTCAATGATAGCAGGGTTTTTTTGGTTCTTCTGGGTTTTTTATGGTAGCCCATGTGCTGACGCGAAGCGAGGCTTGAGGGACGAAAGCAGCGACTGGAAGGAGAGGCAACGCACAACACATTTCAGCATGGGGCATCGCCCCATGTTCTTTAGATCCCCAGCCCAAATTGCCCTGTAGGGGCAACACAAACGGAGATCATGTGTTGCCCCTACAGGGCAATGAGAGAGAGACGGGCCAAAATCCTTGGGCTTTGCCCAAGGCTAAAATGTGTTGCGCCGTCAGCGCAAATTAGCCGCCATCAAAAGCCTCCCTGCAACACACCGATCCCACGATCACCACTAAAAACCCAGAAGAACCGTTTTTTTCAGGTTCGGCTATTGGCCGGGTTCTTCGGTTTTTCGGACGGATGGGTCTGGTGGTGTCATGCCGTATTTCGCCCCGCAGTCGGGACAGATTCCATGGCTGAACTCCATCTTGGTCCTTTCCATCAGATAGGTGTCAATCGGCATCCAGTTTTCGTCGTCGGAAAGTATTTTTTTGCAACAGGAGCAGAGGCAGTGGATGCCCCCAAGCTCGCGGACCTGCGAAAGGGCGGTCTGCAGGCTTTCGTTGGCTTCGGCGAGAAAAGCCTCCTTTTGCGATAGCATCAGGTTGGTTTGGCGCAGCCGACCGAGCATGACTGCCGCAAGCACCTCCAATGCAATGTAGGCCGGAGATGATGCAAACGCAAGGTAGCTGGTGGAGATCGAAAACTGGCCGTAGATATAGTGCGTGATGGGAATAAGCAACAATGCCGCCAATAATCCGGCAACAATACCGTACAGCCAAGCCATGAAGCCAATAAGGGCAATGCCCATGATAAAATAGGGTTCTTGGCTGGGAGCGACATACCGCAAGATTAGGAAATAACCCGCGGTGGCCACCCCCGCTAGCATCATTTTAACGAGCTTATTCATTTACTGCTTTCCAAAACGTTATATCCCTTAGGGATACTGTCCTGGAAACGCAAGTCCCGTGCCAGAATCTAATCCAAACATCAGGTTCATGTTTTGCAGCGCATTGCCGGCCTGGCCCTTCATCAGGTTGTCGATGTGCGAAATCACCCTCAAGCGGTTGTTTCGGGCATCGACATCCACGGTCAGGTTGCAATAGTTTGTGCCCCGCACGTCGGCAATACTGGCCGGTGTGGATGCATCCTGCACACGCACAAAGGGGTTGTTTTTATTGAATTCGCGATAGATTTCAACCACCTCGTCCGCTGTTTGGCCTTCGAGGGTGGCGTAGAGGCTCGACATGATTCCCCGGCAGACCGGAACCACCTGGGCGGTAAAGGTGATTTGCACATCCTCGTCGCACAGCGCCCCCAGTTCCTGTTCCACCTCGACCACATGCTGGTGCCCCGCAAGTTTGTAGGCATTCATGTTGTCGTAGCGGTTGGGATAGTGGAATGCGGCGCTGGGCTTTTTTCCTGCGCCGGAGACGCCGGTTTTGCAGTCGCATATAATACTCTTCAGATCAATGATTCCGGCGGCAACCGCCGGTGCCAGCCCCAGGATGCAACTCACCGCAAAGCAGCCGGGATTTCCGACTAGCATCTGGGAATCGCCAATTTCGTGCAGCTCCGGGAGGCCGTAGACGGTTTCCGTCAGCAATGCCGGGGCTTTATGGATGGGGTCGAGGCCAATGAAGTCGGCATACTCTGCATACTGTTCCGGTGTGCTGAACCGGAAGTCGCCGCTATAGTCGATTACCTTTGCGCCGCGCTCCAATTCCTCGCCGGCGGTTTGCATGCCGACGCCATCGGGGGTGGAAAAGAAAACCACGTCGTATGCTTCCTTTGTTTTCGGGTCGTCCGGCGACACAATCACCTCGTCGCAGAAGCCTCGCAGGTGGGGGAAGACATCGCTCATCTTCCGGCCGGTGTCCGACAGGCTCACTAGGCAGCCAATTTGCGTTTCCGGATGCCGCAGCAGCAGCTCCGTGATCCCCACGCCGCCATATCCACCCGCACCAACAATTTTCGCCTTGATCATGATTCGCTCCTCAATAAAACGTTCGTGAAAATTAGACCACCCGTTCTTGCGAATCGACACTAAATTGGTGGAACTTCCTTTGCGGCACCAGGGATCTCCGGTAAAACCAGATTCCATGAAAACAGGAATCCTATCCGATACGCACGGAAACATTCCCGCAACGACGAAAGCGGCGCGCATATTCGAAGCCGCCGAGGTGGGGGCCGTGCTGCACTGCGGCGATATTGGTGGTTCCGATGTGCTCGCCGAACTAGCCGCGGTTTTCCATCCTTTGGGCGTGCCGGTCTATGCCGTACTCGGCAACGTCGATATCCATTCCTGCGACTGGAAGTTTTTCCCCTCCAACATTGGGGTGAAGCTACTCGGGCGGTTTGGTGAACTTGAATTGGACGGGCAAAAAATGGCCCTGCTGCACAGCGATGACCGGCGACGTTTCCATCAGGCCATTTCATCCGGCGACTATGATTTTATCTTTTCCGGCCACAGCCACGAAGTCCATGACCATACCGTCGGAACCACGCGCTGCATCAATCCCGGCACCGCCGGGCGCGGGGCTCCGAACACCTGCGCCATCCTCGATCTGGCCTGCGGCGACCTCTCGGTGGTGCCGCTTTAAAGCCGGGTGAATAATTTGCTGTAAACCTTGTTTCGAGACGCTATCATCCGCCCTTTGTTTTGAGAGGAAACCATTATGCTGAAAACGATAGAAATCTTCTTGGTTAAGCTGGGTGTGAAGGAACCTATTGCGGATGAATTGGCAGGGGTTGCCCTCCTAGCGCTTATTGTGCTCGGGGCATTCTTGATCTATGGGCTATTGCGCAACTATTTGCTGAAACTAATCCATCGCGTCACCCTCAAGACGACCAACACTTGGGACGATGCCCTCGTGGAATCGAAGGTCTTCCAGCGCTTCCTGCGCCTGATTCCGCTGACGTTTATCGCGATTTGCATCGATCGGTCCATGCCCGGCATGGTGTTGCCCAAGCGCATTGTCTTCGCCTTGATCATCTTTGTGGGCGCGCGAGCCATCGAAGCCTTTCTCAACGCCGTTTCCGATATCTACCACCAGCGGGAAGCGGTCAACCGAAAACCCATTCGCCCGTTCATCCAAACCTTGATCATTGTCGACTACGTTTTCGCGGCCATCTTTCTCATTGGTGTCCTGCTCGACAAATCACCATGGCATTTGGTCGGTCTGCTCGGCGGAGTGACCGCCGTCACCATGCTGGTCTTCAAGGATACCATCCTCGGCTTCGTCGCCGGCATCCAGCTTGGCGCCAACGACATGGTTCGCGAGGGCGACTGGATCGAAATGCCAAAGTATGGCGCCGACGGCGACGTTATCGAAGTGGCCGTCAATACCGTCAAAGTGCGCAACTGGGACAAAACCATCACTACCATTCCGACCTACGCCCTAATCTCCGACTCCTTCAAAAACTGGCGCGGAATGAGCGAGTCCGGCGGCCGCCGCATCAAGCGCAGCATCTGTATCGATATGAACACCGTCCGCTTTGCCGACGAAACCATGCTCGAAGACTTCCGCAAGATGGAGTTGCTCACAGATTATGTGGAGAAGCGCCAAAGCGAAATCGATGCCGCCAACCAGAAGCGCGGCCTCGATCTTTCCGCGACCATGGTCAATGGGCGCCGCCAGACCAACCTCGGCATCTTCCGCGCATACTTGGTCGAATACCTCCGCAACCATCCCAGCATCCACAAAGGCATGACGTTTTTGGTGCGCCACCTTCCGCCGACCCCGCAGGGGTTGCCGATCGAAATCTACGTGTTCAGCTCCGACAAGGTCTGGGCAAACTATGAAGCCATTCAGGCCGACATCTTCGACCACATCCTCGCCGCCATCCCCGAATTTGGGTTGCAGGTATTCCAGCAACCTAGCGGCTCCGACTTTTCAAATCTAGCAGGGATCAATAGAAATCAATTGGGACAGGACTAAACATGGACAATTCGAAATTTCAGGATTGGGGATTCCCCATCGACAAGATGTTTCTCTCGGCCGGGCCGTGCAGCGCGGAGAGCCAGGCACAAGTGCTCGAAACCGCGCAGGCGCTGGCGGGGCAGGGGATCAGTTTTCTGCGTGCGGGCATTTGGAAGCCGCGTACGCGTCCCGGCAGCTTCGAAGGGGTCGGCCTCAAGGGCCTCGCGTGGATGGACCACGCGCGGACGGAGACCGGCCTGAAGATCGGCACCGAGGTTGCCGAACCGTCGCACGTCGAGGCCTGCCTCGAATTTGGAATGGATATTCTTTGGGTCGGCGCACGCACCACCACCAATCCCTTTTCCGTGCAGGCCATTGCCGATGCGTTGAAAGGAACCGATGTCCCCGTCCTCGTGAAGAATCCCATCAGTGCCGATATCGGCCTGTGGATCGGTGCCATCGAACGCCTTGCCAACGCCGGCCTCACCAGGCTCGGCGCGATTCACCGCGGATTTAGCTCCACCTTGGAAATGCGCTATCGCAATGCGCCAAACTGGAAAATGCCCATCGAACTCAAGCGCCGCATGCCGGAAATTCCGCTTATCTGCGATCCCAGCCATATCTGCGGCAAGGCCGATCTCATTTCCGGCATTGCGCAGGAAGCCATGGATCTGCTCTTCGATGGCCTCATGGTCGAGGTGCATCCGGATCCGTCCAACGCACTCAGCGACGCCGCACAGCAACTCACCCCCGATCAGTTTCTTTCAATGGTTGGCTCCCTCGAACTCTCGCACGAACAGAGCGACAGCCCCGTGTTCATCAACCGCATGAGCGAACTGCGCGAAGGCGTCGACGAACTCGACAGCCAGCTGCTCGACCTGCTGGGGCAACGCATGGACATTGTCCGCAAAATGGGCAAGCTCAAGGCCGATCAGCACGTCTCCACCCTCCAGCCGCACCGCTGGCAGGAGATTGTCCGGGATCGCATCAAGAAAGGATCCGGCCTCGACCTCTCCGAAGACTTCGTCCTTCAACTTATGCAATCCATCCACGAAGAAGCCATCCGCCAGCAGGAAGCCAACCGCCTCGACTAAGGTGTTTGATAAGGTGTGGACATAAAAAAAGCGCCCTTGCAGGCGCTTTTCATGTGGGGCTTCATGCCGCCTAGTCCAGAACTAGAGCGGAATGACGTTAGTTGCACATGGGCCTTTTTGGCCTTCTCCAATATCAAACGAGACCTTCTGGCCTTCATCGAGTGAAGCATAACCAGAGACTTTGATTTCGGAGTGATGAACGAACAAATCAGTTCCACCGCCATCAGGAGTGATGAAGCCAAAACCTTTTTCCGAACTGAACCATTTAACTGTACCTGTATCCATATCTTTACTTCCTTAATTGAATTGAACGCCTGTTTACCGTGTTCTGGGACGCGTTGCCACAGAAATCGGTAATAAAAATTCACCATCGTAGAATTCGAGATGCTTCCTTTGGTCGCTATTGAACCGTGCCTTCGGCACAATTATGGCTCTACGTTGTTCCCTACCCATTGGAAATCATCGTTTCGCGGGTGGGGATAAAGGAAAAAGATGCTGGGAAGGAAGCCATGAATGCCTCTGCAATGCACCCCGCCTTCAGCGGGTTTTTCAAAGGGATATCGCTATCAAATGCGACGGGTCAAACGGGCGGTGTGCGGGCGGATTCTTTCTGGAACTGGCGCGGGGAGATGCCGAAGTCGCGCTTGAAGGCGGCGGAAAAGTAGTGGACGGAGGAAAAGCCGCAAGCCTGCGCAATGTCCGTGGCCGAGAGCTTGTGTTCGAGCAGGAGGAGTTTGGCGTCTTCCATGCGCAGGCGGTTGAGCTCTTCGTGGATACCGCAGTTTAGCGTTTCGCGGAAGCGCATCTCCACCACCCGGCGCGAGGCACCGGCGACCGCGACGACTTCCGGCACGCCGATTTCTTCCCGATAGTGTTTGCGCAGGTAGGTGAGGGCTTTGCCCATGACAGGGTCGCGGGTGTCCAGATGGCCCGTGCTGGCCCGCCCATGGATACCCGTTGGAGGAAGTTCGAGAAGCTTGTGCCGAGGCTCGTAGCCGAGGACAAGCTGGTGAAGCATCTCTGTGCCCACAAAGCCCCGATGCCATTCGTTAAGCTCCACGCTAGTGAGCGAGACCGGGGCAAGCGCCGCAGTCTGCTGGACATCCTTGTCGATCACCACGATCGCCACATCCTCCGGTATGCGCAGGCCGTTTTTCAGCAGTGCATTGATCACGCTATAGGACCATCCTGCATGGGGAATACAGAGGCCGACTGGTTTGGGGAGCAAGAGGATTTCCCGGACGGCTATCGCTATTGTTTCCTGGAATGACTTTTCGGGAAAGGAGTCGCGCCTGCTAACCGAAAGCCCTTTCTGTAAAGCCGCAGAATACGCTCCCCGGTTAAAATTAAAATCCAAGGGGCTTGTGGTAAATTCCGGATCGAGGAGGACATGGGCAATCCCATAGCGAACAAGCTCCTCGATGGCCAGCTGGCCGCAGGCCTTGTAGTCAGGGACGACGCAAAACTCAGCGCTCCCTGCTACAAGCCCCACCGCGGGGATGGATAGTTTTTTGAGGCGACGAACCAAAGCGGGGTTGTCGACGATGCCGTGGAGCAGGCCATCCCAGGGAATGTCGTTGGGGAGCCAATCCCCCCGCACCGACCAGCGCGCATCCAGCCGCAGGTTGTGTTCCTCGGCATAGGTCCGCGCCCCCTCCAGCAACCGCGGGTTGAAGAAGTCCATGACCAGACCGATCACCGCGGTCGGATGGCGAGGCGAATTTAGCTCAGAATCCGTCTTCTTCATGCGCAATACCATAAAAACTTCGTACGATATTGCAAAGACAAATTGGATTTATCCGGGTAGGGCTAGGACTGATTCATATCGCCCGGAAATGATAAACCACTAATCCACACTAATTGACACTAATCTATGGCGGGGTTATTAGTGCAGATTAGTGGTTAAATAGATCTGTTTAAATGTCGTTGTATTTTCTGGAGGGACGGGCTCTGTCCCGTCCTAGCGGCCGCAAAGTTCTGTCCCGTTCCACCGCTAGGAAGACACGAAGGTCGCCCCTCCATTAACATCTACGAAGAGACTCGCTCTTGAAATGCGCAAAACCACAAAAAATACGCGCAATGTTGCAAAGACACAGGGGGTTGGATCGAGTAGTTTAGCTCTGACTGACACAAATTGGGTTTTTTAGGGTGGGTCTCACCCATTTGCCGATAATACAAACAGGAGGAAGTTTTCATGCAAATAAAAATGTTTATCTACGCCGCTGCGGCGCTCGTTTTCTTTGGATCGGTTCCGGGGTTTGCAAAAGCGGAAGAACCCCGCAAGCCCAACATTGTCTTTATCCTGGCCGACGACCTCGGCTATGCGGAGACCGGTTGCTACGGGCAGGAAAAAATAAAGACCCCGCACATTGACCAACTAGCCACCGAAGGGATGAAGTTTACCCAGCACTACACCGGGGCTCCCGTCTGCGCACCGGCGCGCTGCGTACTCATGACCGGCAAGCATCTGGGCCACGCGGAGATCCGCGGCAACCGCGACTCCGGCAACGGCCAGAAATTTCCCGGCCAGTGGCCCATCACCGACGAGGCCATCACGATTGCCGAAATGATGAAAAAGGCCGGCTACACCACCGGTGCCTTCGGTAAGTGGGGGCTCGGTCCCACCGAGTCCACCGGCGCTCCGAACAAGCAGGGCTTCGATCGCTACTACGGCTACATTTGCCAGCGCAACGCCCACAGCTACTATCCGCCCTATCTCGACAGCGACGATCAGGAGATAACCATCAACGACAATCCGATCCCCGGACACATGAAAAAGATGGAAGGCGAAATCAAGGCCGATGACTACCGCGATGAAAACTATGCCCCGGATCTTATTCTTGACGAGGTGCTTAAATTTATCGACGCCAGCAAGGACAAGCCCTTCTTCCTTTATCTCCCCTTTGTCGAGCCCCACGTCGCCATGCAGCCGCCGCAGGAGTGGCTCGACCAATATCCAAAGGAATGGGACACCGAACCCTACCGCGGCAACCGGGGCTACCTCCCGCATCCACGGCCCAACGCAGGCTATGCCGCCATGATTTCCGATCTCGACGAGCACGTCGGTACGGTCATGGCCCGGCTGAAAAAACTGGGTCTGGATAAAAACACCATCGTCATCTTTACCTCCGACAACGGCGCCACCCACAACGTCGGCGGTGTGACCACCGAGTTCTTCGACTCCATGGGTGGCCTGCGCGGCAAGAAAGGCAGCTGCTACGAAGGGGGCCTGCGCATGCCCTGCATTGTTCGCTGGCCGGGCCAAACCGAAGCAGGCAGCACCACCGACGCCCCCAGCTATTTCCCCGACTGGTTCCCGACCCTCTGCCAGGTTGCCGGCGTGAAACTACCCAAGGAACAACTCGACGGCGTCAGCCTCGTCAATGTGCTTAAAGGCGGCAACCTCCCCAAGCGCCACGAACTGATGACTTGGGAATTCAATGGCTACGGCGGCATCATCGCCATCCGCGACGGAAAATGGAAAGCCCTGCGCCGGGGACTGAAAAGCAAAAAGCTCCAAGACTGGGAACTCTACAACATTGAAACCGACCGCGAAGAGCAACACGACATTGCCAGCCAGCATCCGGAAATTGTCCAGCGCCTCGAAAAGGCCTGGCTGGCAAGCCGTACGGTAGAGCCGGATTTCCCGGTGCCTCTCGTTGATAAATAATCGGATACCGCTACAGCATAAAGGTTTTGTAGTGGCGGTTCTTATTGCTCCGGCCCTAAAAGGTTGCGATTCGAAGATCGTATGGGAAGGAAGCAAGGCGAGTGGTGTAGAGAACGCTCACCCCGCAGGGAGAGCGTTGCCCTGCCGCCGAAGCACCGCCTCCCTCCGGGTAGTCGGTCTCTACACTTCGTGGATAATTCTCAATATTTTTCTGCCGGATCTATAGAACCGCTTTCGGAGGAGTAGCCCGGCGATGAGAGTGCTTTTATTTCTCCGGCACGAATAGATTGCGGCGTGCAGTACGCTTTGATCGTTGCAAATAAGACCACCCACAAAGACTTTTGGAATTTATCTGGAGGGGCGCAGGCCGCTGCGCCTCCCGCACGAACGGAACCCCGCATCACAGACTGCCCCACCGAAGGCAGAGAGGCCTCTGCCCCTCCATTGCTTGTTTAGCCCTCTCCGCTTATTTCTGATGGAAGGTTTTTGCTGATAGTATAAAAAGGTGTAGAGAACGTTTACGCGAGCGAAGCGAGTGCAACGTTGCTTGCGGGACTTGGCCACCGAAGCTCCGCTTCCTTTCAGGTAGGCGGTCTCTACACGTTGAGTCCTCCGCATTCCTTGCGGCCAATACCCGATATTTATCCGACGGATCTATACGAAACACCGCTACATCGGGAAAGGAGGGGTTGCGGAGGCTGAAACCCCCGCTTTTCTGTCGAGTGCCTCCTATTCATTTATGCGCAAAACCACAAAAAATCCGCGCAAGATCGCAAAGACAAGATGGGTTTATCCGTGTAGATTGATCATTCAAGTAGGGAAAGCTGGAGGCGGGCAACTCGACCCGCACCGGAAATATAACCATAAGGAATAAGAGGGAGAAAAAGATGAAAAAGATAACAGGACTGATTGCACTATTTTCGATGGCGATGACCCTTGGGGCATCGGCAGTAGTCGTGGTGGAGGAAACCTTCACCTATCCCGCCGGCGATGTGGCGGGCAATAACGGCGGTACCGGTTGGGCGGAGGCATGGCAGGTCGGGAATTCCCACACGGACACGAACCATTTCGAGGTGGTTGCCGAGGAGGCCATCTACAAGGGTGGCGATGTCGGAACGTATACCGCGCAGAACCGCAGTTTTGTTTCCGCAATCACCACCGGTGTCGGCGATACCACAACCGTGGTATTCGACCTCATCCGTCCCGAAGGGTTCTCAGGACGAGGGATCGGCATCTATCTGACCGATGGTGGAGCCACCCAATTCTTTATCGGAAAAAAGATCAACGGTGGTGTCGGTCTCCATGCAGGCATGGGCGGCACCTCTTATGCGACATTCGATACATCCGGCACCCCAGAAACCATCACGGTGGTCATCACCTACGATGGTGCCCAAACTTCGATGGTGCTCTCGGACTCGGACGAAACGCTTTCGGCCTACACCTTCGCCGGGCAGCTTACGATCGATGGCATTTCGCTGGCCGCATACAACGGCGCCACACTGGCCAACGGCATCGACAATATTTCGGTGGATGCCGAGGAAGCAACCTCTATCGCAGGAGCCGTGGTTTGGACCGACGCCGGCGTTGGCTCCGACACCGGCACTGCGGAAAACTGGCTGAGCACGGCAACTGGACTTCCCCCGACCGAGACCCCGTCGGGAGGGCTCGCACTCTTGTATGACGGTGGAGTGGTGATTACCAACGCCGCAGCCTGCAACGGCAACCTCGACGTCGGCGTGAACGCGTTGGTGATCGATGGGGTGACCGCAGCGATGCAAACCGGCGATCTGGCGGGAAGCGCGGTCAGCATCACGGAAGCAACCTTGGAGAAAGGGGTTGCCAGCAGTGCGGCGATCATTCTCAACACCAACGCGCTGCTCCAACTCTCGGAGACGCTCAATCCCCTGGATGGCGCAACGGTGGATCTCAATTCGCTGGCCGCTTCGCTGGAGCTCTTGAACGTGGATGATGTGGATTTCATGGCCGACCATGTCGGCAAGGTGACCGCATTCGGCGAGGCGCTTCAGCTCGGTGCGGATCCATTGGTCCAGGAGCCGGGCGACACCGCACTGGTAACGGCAATCAACGGAGGTCTGGGCGTCGAGGTCACAGCGGTTGTCGTGGAGACAAATGTTCTTGGGGCGCTGGAGTGGACCAATGCCGGGGAATGGAACGGCACAGATGATCCAACCAACTGGCTGAGCACGGCAACCGGAACCTATCCGACAGAAGTGCCAACGGGGGCTAGCGGAGGACTTCAACTGTACTATGCCGATGGCGTAATCGTTGCCAATTTTGGTATCTGCAACGGCGACCTTTATGTTGGTGACAATGCCTTGGTGATCACCAACATGACTACCCAGATGGTAAACGGCAACATGAACGGTTCGGCCACCATCGATATTTGGAATAGTGTTCCTGTATCGAAAACCTTTATTAGCGGTAGTGCGGCAGTGACGCTCCATGATGGAGGGATTGTGAAACTTCTCGGCGGCGGAAACCCGATCAGTGGTGTTACGATCGACCTTGTCTCGCTAAGCGCTTCGTTGCAGTTAAATGCCGAAACCTTTGAGGCCTTCACCAATGAGCATATCAACAAGGTGACCTCGTTCGGCGTGCCGTTGGATTTTGGTTCGGATCCCTATGTTGTGGAAGAGGGAGATACCGCCCTTGCCGCGGACTTCAACGCACCCAATGGCGTTGAAATCACGGCGATTGCCGGTGGACCGCCCACCGATCCGATTAACGA
Source organism: Kiritimatiellales bacterium (assembly GCA_030630445.1). Classification (GTDB taxonomy): domain Bacteria; phylum Verrucomicrobiota; class Kiritimatiellia; order Kiritimatiellales; family Pontiellaceae; genus Pontiella. The sequence continues at coordinate 29,899 of DAOVNC010000001.1, forward strand.
CATTGTGATCGCAGGCCCCTTGGCGGGTGGCGAAATGACCATCTCGTGGGATACGGTTCTCAACCAGACCTACAATGTGGAAACCAATGAAAATCTGATTATCCCGAGCTGGGGCATCTATGGCACCGCTGTTACCGGGGACGGTGGAGGAATCACCGTAACCACGACGGTCAGCGAGGCCCAGCTGTTCTACAAGGTAACCACCCCGTAGTCAGGACGGTATTCGTGCACGGACGCAATCGCGGAGGAAAATCCGGCGGTTGCGTCCGTCTGTTTTGAAAGGAAAGAACCCCTCCTTTCAACGTTTGTTCTTGTTGCAGGTCGAACAGGCTGCGGAAACCCCTGATCGGAATTGAACCAAAGAGGATTGTACTACCAATTACAAAAGTTGGGTCGTGGTGTAGAGACCGCTTACCTGAAAGGAAGCGGTGTTTCGGAGGATCGGTTCCGTCGTCAACGTTTCACTCGCTATGCTCGCGTAAACGTTCTCTACACCTTTTCCTGAAACGGAATGGTTTGCCGGGTCAAAGTTTATTAGGAGAACAACATGTTGAAAAAACCATTTTTTGCTGTCGGTCTAAAATGCGGTCTGATATTCGCCGGTTTAACGCTGCTTGCTTCTGTGCCTGTGCATGGCGAGGATTTTTCGGTGGTGAAGGGGCACACCGACAATATCGGGAGCTACTCGTATGACTCCGGTGCCGGTACGTTGCAACTGACGGATACCGATGCCCGCTGGGTGTGGTATCTAAGCTTTAATCAACCCGGCACCTATACAGTTTTCGCCCGGGTGGCGGTGGCCTCCGCCAATGCCGGTGCCACCTTGCGCATCGGCGACTGGATTTCGCAGCACGGCGGCCCGGCTTCATATGCCGAGGCGGCACTGGCGACGGCCACGGAACCGCAGTGGCAGGTGATCGGCCAAATCAATATTCCGCAAACCGGGCTCCGGCGCATCTTTGCGCGCATCCCGGTAATGAGCGGGAGCGGCGACCCGGGATTGCTCCATGCGATTCGCCTCGAAGGCCCGGGAGCGGTCTCGGAATATCCCTATTCGACCATTCGTGCATCGGCCTGCGACATTGTTTTTTCCCCGAGCGGGTCGAAAAGGGGTGCGTTTTATGCCGAGATGGTTTCCCGTCCGCTCCCCATTCCGAAGATTGGCGGAACCCACACCGTGATCAATACACCCGGCGGCTACATGGGTAACAACGATGGCTGTTTTCAGTCGCTTTGGGATCAGGCCGGAGGAAGGCCGGCCCCCTTGGTGGCGTTCGGGGGATCGCGGGTCTTTACCCACGAAGGAAGTGGATCCTCGATTAGATTGGAAGACTTTGATCTGGATTCAACGCGCCGCCGCAAGAGCATCAACATCTCCGTGCCGGACGGCAACGGCAATACGATCACCACCTTCTTGACCGGCGAGGTCGGGCAGCGTTGGCACCTTGGCGGGCGCACGCGGCAATATGCCGTAAAATACGCAGGAAACACCGGGTTTCTTGAAAACTTCGGAACTTTCAATGCCCATATCCATCGTCGCTCGTGCGCCTGGGGCAATGTCTGGTCGTATGGCGACTCGGACGGCAACGGTAGTTATGAATGGTGGGGCAATGAAACCATCAAGGGACATCTGCGTGGTCCCAGTCCCGCCACGGAGCCGACCGAAACAAGCGTCTCCCCCTATGGCGTGGTTCGCCCACGCCAGGACATGCTGGAAATGATTCATGGCGGCATGATTCCCATCGTCCAGAACGATACCTGGTACTACAACGCCCCGACGACAACGCCCGACTTGCCGACCCTGAACCTAGCCTACAACCTGCAAGCGGAGGAAACCGTCAATCCAGCACTCGACGCGCAAGTTGGCACGGGCTATTCCGGCGATTTGACGACGCTCATCCACGATCCGCATTCAACGCTGGATTTTGAGTTTTCCAAGGTTTCCGGGCCCGGCTGGCTTTCGGTGGGTTCGAACGGCAGCTTGGGCGGAACACCGGGCGGCGGCGATGCGGGTCTAAACCTAGCCATCGTGCAGGCAACGGATCCCAATGCGGGTCTGACCGGCGAATTTACCGTCGGGGTCTATGTCGCGGACACAGGCAACAACGCCCCGGCGTTTCTGGATCACCCGTCGCATCTGCAGACGGTTCCAACACTGGACGACGCCGATTTGCTGGACCTCTCCTTGGTCGATCCCGATGCAGGCGACTCGCATACGCTCTCCATCATCGCAGGCAATGGCGCAGGATTTTTTGGCATCAACGGCAACCAGCTGGTCAAGGTTGGGGCTCCGGTCGCCGGCCAGACCTATTCGTTGACCCTCCAGGTTGAGGACGACGGGGCGGGAACGCTGGCAGACACGCTGGATGTGGATGTGCAAGTCGTTGCAGGCGACGGCAGGGGAGGTGCGACGGAGGAAGCCTGGTACATCGTGGCTGGATATACCCTGGCCGACCTGACCGGCGACCCGCGCTATCCGGACAACCCCGACCGCATCGATGCCGTGCGCGATTTCCAGATTAACGTACTGGGGAAAATGACCGGTCATCGGGTGCGGGGCTATCTCTATCCGCCCGCGAACGGCACCTATCAATTCTACGGCACCTACGACAGCGCCGTGGGTGAATTCCGCCTGAGCACGGATGATACGGCGGGCAACCTGGTGCTGCGCGGCAACGGCGCATCGGTTTCGCTGGTGGCCGCTCAACGCTACTACTTCGAGATGGTCTGCAAGAATACCAGTGATTACAATGCCGGCTCGCAGACCCTGGAATGGGCCGGTCCGGGGATGGCGCAGCAAATTATTGAAGGGCAATACCTGAGCGCCGTTGAATATGCGACGCCCGCTTTTGCGGCCGGGACCGTTGCGTTGCGCGATGTGCTCGTGGACGAAGCCTACGAGGAAACCCTGCGTCCCAAACTGGCGACGCTGTATTTGTGGGATGTCCTGTCCTATCAAAAAATGAGCGGCCCTATATGGGTTTCGGTTTCGGCGGATGGCGTGCTGACAGGAACCCCGGAGAGCGGGGACACGGGCTTGAACTCCGTCGTGATTCGCGCCACCGCGCCGGGCGGACATTATGACGAAGCGACCTTTACCATCGAGGTGCAGCCCAATAGCGTTCCGCAATTCACAAGCAACCCGATCATTCTGGCCAACTTGGATGAATACAGCGAAATCGAAGGTTCGCTCGGTTCGTATGCCACGGATGCGAATGTCGGCTCCCGTTTAGGCTTTGGTGATGCGTTGTCGCTCTCGATCGTTGCGGGTCCCGATTGGTTGAACATTGAACCGACCGGCGAGCTGTACGGTTCGCCGGGAGGCAACAACCTGGGCCTGAATGTATTCACTGTGCGGGTGACGGATCTGGGGGGCCTGACGGCGGAAACCCAGCTCTCGCTTACGGTGAACGATGTATCCTTCCCCCCGGAGTTCTTGGGCTCCATTGACCGCTCCACATACGACAACCGGTGGGTTGAAGGCTCTTTGGCCGACCTGGCCTATGACCTCGATGGGGATGAACTGACCTTCTCCAAGGTTTCCGGCCCCGGTTGGTTGACGGTCGATCCGGACGGCTATTATTCCGGACAAACCGCGCCGACCAATCCGTTAACCACGGAATTCATCGTTCAGGTTTCCGCCGTCGATGGCTTCGACCAAACCACCTTGAGTTTCCACGTCTTGCCCGATCAGCGAATCGTCTATGAAGGATTCGACGGAACCGCCGGTGCCGATATTGACGGCACCTCCGGCGGAACGGGCTGGATCGCTTCGTGGAGCGGCAATTCCGATTGGGACTTTGGCTCTGCGGGACTGGCTTTTCCGGGGATGGATGATGTGACCGGCCTGAAGTCCACCATGGGGGGGCAGGGGTCAGATATTACACGTTCCTTCCTGGCCCCGGTCACGGTGGGTTCCGGCACCGATGAGACCGAGGAAATCTGGATCGTCGCACTAATGGATCTGTATGCGACCGGAGGAATCGCCCCTGGGCACAGCATGCAGGTCAAATTGTTGAATACCAGTACAATCGGATATTTCGGCAAGGGGGTCAACAAATCGATCGGATTTGACCTTGGCGGCTGGCACGAGGTTTCCGGCGGGCTGGGGATCGGAAACGGAACGGCCGGAAAGTGGTTCATGGCCATGCACCTGAAGACCGATGGATCCAATACCGAGATCACGCTCCACGCAGCGAAGGAGGGACAAGCCTTCGATATCTCGGATCCCGCCACCTTTGCGCACACGGCCAGCGTTAGCTATCCGGGGAAGGTGACGCTCGACGGCCTCGGCATGTACCGCTGGAACAATACCGAGTCGTTTATCGACGAGCTCTGCGTCAGCCGATGGTATAGAGCCGCGTATTCCATCATCGACCGCGACAAGGATGGCATGCCCGATTGGTGGGAGGAAAAATATTTCCCCGAAGGCACGGATGCCTTGCCCGGCGGGAATGCGGACGAGGACATCCACAATAATCTGGAGGAATTCACCAGCGGCATGGATCCAACCAACGCGGCCTCGTATTTCCATCTCCTGAATGCCGCGATGCAGGCGGATGACAGCGGGTTCGAGGTTGAGTGGACTGCGGCCGATGGTCGGGTCTACACCGTGAGCTGGGCACCCACCCTGACCAATGCCTTCCAAGCGCTGGAAAGAAACATAGAGCTTCCTGTCAACAGCTATACCGACACGGTCCACCACGTGGAATCACAGGGCTTCTATAAAGTCGATGTGCACGTGAAATAGCGCGGTTGAAAGGGAAAGGACTGTAGCCGCGATCCGAGATCGCGGATTCAGTGGATCGGGACTTTTCTGCCGAATGGCGAGGTCTCGGACCTCACCTACAAGAAAAAGATTGGCCACAAGATGCCGCGATTGACTGCACCATAAGGAGAATTCCCATGATGATCAGAACCCTGAAAGCAACCGTCGCATCCATTGCGTTGCTTGCCTTCGCCATGCCTTCCTCGGCGGCTTTGCTAACCTTTGACGGGGGCCCCCTAGGCACAGGCACAGCGGTCGGTACGGCCACGAACTGGGATCCCGATCAGATTCCTACCGCGTCGGACGACCTTGTTATTGGTGCAGCATTCTCAACATCAGGCAATCTGGGTGGCGGTGGCACACAAGCCAATTCGGTGCTGCTCCAGGGGTCGCACTCCAGCACGTGGGGACTGGTCGCCTGGATCATTGATGGCGGGTCGGTCACACTGGGTGGAGGGGGCGTCCCCTTTGGCGGTGCCGGGGATGCGAATCTGACCAATAACGGATCAATGACCTTTACGGCCAAGACCGCGTCGGAAGTCGTTTCCCAATACGCCGATGATATCTCGGTGGACGGGGCTGCATCTGTATTTGGGTCCGATCCCCTGGTTCAGGAGGTTGGAGATAATGCCTATATGGTTGAAAATGGTTCTTCCGGCGGGGACAACGTGACGGTTTTCATGGTCTTTGACGAGGATACGGATGGCGACGGCCTGCCGGATGTCTGGGAAATCCACTATTTTGGAAATCTGGACCGCGATGGCACATTGGACTATGAGCCGGATGGATTGACCGAGATGGAGGAATACCTTCTCGATACCGACCCCGTGAATGCGGACAGCGACGGCGATACCCTGCTCGACGGTGCCGAAGTGACCGCCGGAACCAATCCTCTCAGCGACGACACGGACAACGACGGCCTCAAGGATAACGTTGAAACCGGAACCGGAACCTATGTTTCGCCGACCGACACCGGTACCGATCCGTTGAACGCCAATACGGATGGGGATCGTTTCAAGGATGGCGGCGAAGTGGCCAAGGGAACCGACCCTCATAATGCCAGCGACCAGCCGGATCTTCCGAACGTGATTTTTATTCTGGCCGACGATCTCGGGTATGGCGAAGTGGGGGTTTATGGGCAGACCAAAATCCTGACGCCATCGCTCGATGCGCTTGCCGGAGGGGGGATGCGGTTTACCGACATGTATGCCCCTACGGCGGTATGCGCCCCTACACGCGGACAGCTGCTGACCGGGAAGCATGCCGGCCAGTGCTTTGTCCGCAATAACAGGGATATCGGCGGGCGCTTCCAGTTCCCTCTTCCCAAAGGGGCCTTTACGCTGGGAAATCTGATGCGGAACGCGGGCTACAGCACTTCCTGCATCGGGAAATGGGGATTGGGCAGCCCGACGGACGGGGCACCCTGGGACTTTGGGTTTGATCACTTCTTCGGATATCTGAGCCAATGGCAGGCGCACCACTACTATCCGGGCTACCTCTATCGAAATGACACCAAGGCTTTCTATAATCCCACGGATGCCGCTTTGGCGGGTGCGACGCTGGATATTCCGGGTGCCAATAACAATGCCAAGATTGACAGGGACAACGACGGGAATGTCCACTCCCACGATGCCATGAGCAAAGAGGCGCTGGAGTGGATTACCGCCCATCAGGACGAAGCCTTTTTCATGTACCTGGCCTTCCCGATTCCGCATACCTCCATCCAACCGCCCGCGCATATCGATGACCTGTCGGATGGCGATGGAATTGTGTTCGACAATACCGTTCGTACTGCGGTGGAGGAGTTCTATCCGGGGCAGCCCTTCGGAACCCCCATTTACCACGCGGGGTCGGCCGACTACACGCCGACGGATGACAAGCGCCACGAATATGCGGCCATGATCACCGCCATGGACCGCGATATTGGGCGGATCCTCGACCTGCTTACGTCGCTGGGTTTGCGCGACAACACGCTGATTGTCTTTACGTCCGATAATGGAACGACCTGGTTGGGCGAGGTGGACTATACCTATTTCGACTCCGTGGACGGACTGCTAGGGCTTAAGAATTCAACGCATGAAGGCGGGATTCGCGAACCGTTTATCGCCGCATGGCCGGGCCATATCCCGGCAGGAACCACTTCGGGTTTGATTGGGCTGTTTGATGACATCATGCCGACGCTGAGCGAGCTTACCGGCATTCCGCATCCGGCCGACGTGACCGGACGCTCCATCCTTCCCACCCTCTTGGGCCGGGATGAGGATCAGGTTATCCGTTCCCATCTGTACTGGGAGTTTAGTTCCGACGGCGGGTGGTCGCGTGCCGTGCGGGCTGGAGACCTTAAGCTGATGCGTGTACTCAATAAGACGACTGGAGATACCATCTCACTGGAGTTGTTCGACCTGGTTGCGGATCGGGCCGAGACCACCAACCTGGCTGGCAATCCGGCCTATGCCGATGATGTCGAACGCTTGCAGCGGTTCATGGACTCCAGCCACAGCCACAACAGCGACTTCTTCCGGCCGACCGATGAGTTCCAAATTCAAAGTGGGGTGGTGGTCAGTGCCTTGGGCAACGGTGTGCTGCTGGAGGGAACCGGGCATGGGGTCTCTCCCTTTGCGGAAGTAGTCGGCTCCAACTTTACCATTAAGGCCGAACTGCTGACCCAGTCGGTGGCGGGGCTCAACAATAGGGCTACCTTTGGAATAGGTGCCACCACCCAAGTTGCCCAGATGCTGACGGTGGAAGCCGATGGTTCCACCCGGCAGCTTACGCTGGATTATCTGGGCGAGACGGCCTCGCTGGCCTATCCCGCGGAGTTCCCCACTGCCGGCACCGTGTCGGTGGAAATCGAGGTGGAACCGGCTTTTAAACGCGTTACGCTGCATGCCGGAAGCTCCAGTGTCGTGCACACCTTTTCCACGTTCCCCGCCGCGTTCGGATACTATGCCTACATCGTGGACAATGCGCGCGCCGGATTCCAGCCGCTGGAGCTTGTCCTGCCGCTTCCTGCCGAGGCGGAGCTTAAGCTGTCGATTGCTCCATACCTCTCAACCATGCGGGCCACCTATCAGCGAACCGCGGATCTGGGCACGGACGATATCTGTGAATCCTCTACGGATCTCATGGCCTGGACGACGGAGCGACCCATCCGGATCCAGCCCCGGAACCAGTTTGGGGGCATCGTGGATGTGGAGTTCGACATCCCCCCCTCGATCACCGAAAAAACCCTTTTCCTGCGTGCCTTGGTCGAGTAGCTTTCTACTGTTCCGACATAAATTATTGGACTCATAGGGGGGGGGTGATGGTTGCGAAGGAGGCGATAACGCGACGGTGTAGAGAACGCTTCACCCCGGAGGGGAAAGCGTTGCCCTGCCGCAAAGCACCGCCTCCCTCCGGGTAGGCGGTCTCTACATTTTGGCTGATGATTCTCAATCTTTATCCGCCGGATCTATCGAATATGAATAATAAAACCATTCAGAACCTGTGCTTCCGTTTCCTTTATCCGTGCTTCTGTGTGCTGCTGGCAGTCGGTGCGTTCGCCCAGGAGATTCTCATTAGCGAGTTTGTGGCCGTCAACGAGGCGTCGCTGACCGATGGCGAGGGGGATGAGCCGGATTGGATCGAGCTGAAGAATACCGGGTATTCCTCGGTGGACCTAACCGGGTGGCATTTGACCGACGATGCGGGGGATCTGAACAAGTGGACCTTGCTCGTTTGAGAAACTTTCAACTGCATTTTGTAACTACTCAGGTAGCGGCAACGTAGCCGGGCGGCCTCGAAACAATCCGGAAATCGATTCGAAGGCTCCAACCGCATTCTTCCGGGCGGTGCA